>JBKBTB010000099.1:0-6293 GCA_046291015.1 Exilispira sp.
AATTATTTATAAATTTTAATTAAAAAATCCTTCCTGATCAATTATATCGAGTATTTTTTTTTCAAGTTCATATATATCAAAGTTTTTATCTCTTTTAATTTTAAATGCCGATGCATTTTCATGACCTCCACCACCAAATTTATTCGCAAGTATTGAAGCAACTTTTATGCTGCTTCTTATTGAAACTTTAATCTCATTCTGCATTTCTCTAATAAAAATGGATAATGAAACATTTCTTAAACTCATCAGATGATTTATAAACCCTTCTGTTGCAACAGATCGAGAAAAATCTGGATATTCATTTTCAAATTTTTCAAAAATTTTTCTATCTACTTTAGCAATTACGAGTTGATTATTGTAATATAAAGATATATTTGTTAAAATGTATCCCCAGAATTTGTAAATCATAGGGCTTTGATTCTTGAAAAGTATATTTTTTAGTTTATGCATTGATCCAGTTAATTTATGAAGTTCAGATGCTCTTTGTAAAAGTATATGATCGACATTTTCAGTATTAAAATAATAAGTATCAAATAAAATTCCCATTAAAATACTTTCTAAAAGATTTAAAAATAGTGGATTAAAATTCTCTTTATTAATTATGTTTATATTATAAAAATCCGAGTCATTTATTAAATCATAGATAATTTCAGAAGATGAACAAAAACCAGGTGCTACTATATTAAATTCGCAAAAAAATCTATTGTCTATGTGATGATCAATATTCAGTGACGGTATTTTTATATCAGTATCAATACTTAATCCACTTCTTGATATAGATGGGGTATCTACAAAAATAATTCCGTCAAAATTTTCCTGCTTTAAATTTGATATTGGATTAATATTTAAATTCCATTTATTATAATCAATAAAAGGCGGAAGATTATAAAGAAAAATTTCACTATTTATCGAATTAATTTTGCAAAAAAAGTATATTGATGATAAACTTGCTATAGCATCTCCATCTGGATCTTCATGTGATATTATGGCTATTTTATTTTTATCTGTAAAAAAGTTGAAAAAAAGTTCCTTTTCTTTAATATCCAGATATCTTTTATTTAATGACATTAAATTGCTCCTGAAACATATCTTCCTTAAAATTCTAACTTTTTTTTAATTTGTGTAAAGTTAAAAGGTAATAATTTGATAGAAGAAATTTTTAATAATTTTCCATTTTATAAATTAAGCATTCTAAAAAATTTGCTGATTGAAGATCAGATCTGGTTTAAAAAATCAAGATCACAAAATTTTTTAATAGATAAAAATTATATAAAAAAAATTTATTATGCTATGCTAGAAGATAAAGGGAAAAGTTTTATTGAAATTGGCGGTGGAAGTGGAAATATTTCTGTTGTTTTATGTACTCTGGCAAAAAAGCTTATTGTTATTGAAATAGATAAATATTTTTATCAATTATTAAATAAGATTTTTTCTTTATCCGCTGGATTTTCGAATTCAATATCAAATTACTTATATCAATTTTCAAAAGATTTACAAATTTATACAAAAGATAATTCAAAAGAAATATATATATTAAATGAAGATTTTTTAATCATGGATTTTTCAAAATTTTTGAAAGATGAAAAATATGTTTTTTTCGGAAATATACCATATAATATCTCTACTTCCATCATTATGAAGCTGGTAAAGTTAAAAGAAAATATTGATAAAATTTATTTGACAACTCAAAAGGAATATTATGAAAGATTAAACGGGAAAAACGAAAAATCTTTTTTAACAATTTATCTCTCATATCATTTTATTATAAGGAAATTATTTGATATACCTTCATCATCCTTTTATCCAGTTCCAAAAGTTAATTCAACTTTTTTTTATTTATTACCAAAAAAAAGTTATTATAGTCTGGAAAATGAAAGAATTTTTTTTGATTTTGTTTCAAAATCTTTTTCGAAAAAAAGAAAAAAACTTTTGAATAATTTCAAAGATGATAAAAACTATTATTCTGTTTTGATTGATATATTTCAAAGTGAAAAAATTAATGAAAATATAAGAGCTGAAGATCTGACACTCGAAGACTTTATTAAAATTTTTGATATTTATCTTGCACAAATTTAGCAATCTGTTAAAAGTAGACAAGAGTTAAATATATGAAAAAAGTTAATATTTTTAAGATTGAAAGTATAAATAAAATTTTATTTTTAATTTTTTTTCTTTTGCTTTTCTTTCTCAATTTAAATACATTGTTTTCTCAGGATACAATTAACAATCTTGTTAATTTAATGAAAAACAGATATGCAAATATTAATGATTACCAGGGTAAAATTGTTTTACAGGTTACAGATAAAGGTGTTTTACAGGAAGGTGAAATTTTTTATAAATATCCTGGAAAATTTAAAATCGAAATTAATTCACCAGAAAAAAAAATTTATGTTTGTGATGGGAAAACTTTATATATCTATTATCCTTCTATGTCAGTTGTTGGCATACAGAATATTAAAAGAGGATCTAACAATATTATTACTTATGGACAATCCAAAGAAACTTTAGGGTATATTTTTGATGCTTATACTTTTAATTTTTCAGAAGGAAAATCTCTATATCAATTCAATAATTTTAAAGTTTATAAGATAAAAGGCTGGGCTAAAAGAGTTGAAGCTGGATTTAAATCACTTGAGCTTTATGTAGATGAAACCGGTTTTATTGTTTATCAGTCAGCCGTTAATCTTGAAGGCAAAACTATTAAGTATTATTTTATTTCATACAAGGTAAATCAGGATTTATCTGATCTTTTATTTAATTTTAACATTCCAGACAATGTTCAGATTATAGAAAATATTTTTGAATAAAATTAATTCACAGAAGGGTTTCTTATGAATGATAGATCTGTTGGTAAGATAATTGAAGATAGAAGAAAAGAATTAGGATTAACATGGGAAGAATGTTCAAAAAGAACAAGAATTTCAAAAAAATTCCTTGAAGCAATAGAATCAGATAATTATGATGCCTTTCCAGGCGAGGTATATTATATAGGATTTTTAAGAACTTATGCTCAAATACTCTCTTTAGATGCTAATAAATTAATTCATGATTATTATAAACAGAAAAAAATAGAAGAACCCGCTCCACTGGAAGAGCTTACAAAACCTCTTAGAAGAGAAATTAAACTTCCCAAATTTAACAAAAACGCACTTCCTTTAATATTAGTTTTGATAGTTGTATTTATTATTGTTATTGGTATGATAATACTTGTAACACTTCCTGAAAAGCAAAAAGTGGAAGTAGTTAAAAAGGATTCTACTATTAACAAAAATGAAAAAGAATTTATACTTTTTCAAAGAAGGACTATTAAAAATTTTCTTCCAGGAGAAGTTTTAATTTTACCAGATGGAAATTATAATCATAAAATAAATATTTTGAGCATAGATAAAGAATTAAAATCAGCTCAAATTTATATTTTAGAATTAGATAAAAAATTTGAATTAAAAGAGAAGGATACTTTAAAGTTTGACTTTAATGATAACAATGAATTTGATCTTCAATTGACTGTTAATAAGATAAGTTCAGAAGGTTTATCTTTAACAATTGAAAGATTAACTACTCAAGCCGGGAATAAAGCTTTTACCGATAAAAATATTCAGCTTTTTACTTTTGAAGAAAATTTAGATGAAAAAGCGGAATTAAAATCGCAAATTTACAATCAGATATCTATAGTTGTCCAGGCAAATAGAAATGGATATGTTAGACTTGAATCAGATACAGATGGTAACATAGAAAAGTTCTTACTTGTCGGCGAATCACTTAAGATATCTGCAAGTAAGCAAGCTATTATTCAAATTACAAATGCAAATTATATGACTGTTTTTATAAACAATAATCCGGTAGAATTACCAAAAGAATTTGCCATTTATTGTATCGTTAAATGGGTTTATGATCAACAAGAAGGCAAATATAATCTTATTACAGAATTTAAAAAATAAAATTTAATAATTTTTCATACAATAATTTTTTCAACTATTTATTTTTTCAAATATTTTGATTAAATATCAAAAAGCTGGAGATTATCTATAAAATCATTCTATTTATTAACATTGGGCTGTTCAAAAAATGAAGTAATTTCACAAAAGTTTATAGAATCACTTTTAAAAAAGGGTTTAATAAAATCTGATATCCCCGATCAGGCAGATTACATTATAATTAATTCCTGTGGTTTTATAGAAGATGCACTGAAAGAAACAATAGAAGAAGTTATAAAACACTCAAAATTTAAAATGAAAAATAGTAAAATAATTCTTACCGGATGTGCGGCAAATCTCTATAAAGATCTATTTGAAAAGGAATTATATGAAGCCGATATTGTATTAAATTATGATCAGTTTTATAAATTTTTTGATATAGAAAGCTATGAAAAGACCATTAAAAGGAAAATTGAAAATAAAAAATGGGAATATCTTTTAATTTCAGAAGGTTGTAATAAAAATTGTACCTTTTGCACAATACCTTTAATAAAGGGTAATTATAGATCTTTTGAATTAAATCAGCTTACATCAGAAGTAAATATATTGAAAAACGCCGGAGTTGAAGAAATCATTTTAATATCTCAGGATACTGCTTATTATGGAATGGATCTTTATAAAAACACTTTTAAAAATCCATTAAAAAAACTTTTGGAATTGATACATAATAACGGTATAGAAAAGATCAGAATTTTATATTTTAATTTAGACAGTATTCTTTCTATCGACAAATTTGAATATATAAAAGATATTTATTCAAATGATTTTGTCATTCCTTATTTTGAAATACCGGTTCAAAATTTAGTTGATAATACCTTAAAAAGAATGGGTAGAAGCATAGATTATAAAAATATTGAATTAATTTTTAGTAAGATAAAAAAAAATTTTAATAATTCTGTAATAAGAACTTCAATCATAACAGGTTTTCCAGGGGAAACAGATGAGGATTATTTGTTACTGAAGCAACGATTAATGAATTTACCAGTGGACTATTTAAATGTTTTTGCATACTCAGACATGGAAAAAGCCCCCTCATATAAAATGAAAGATAAAGTTGATCCAAAAGTTGCAATTGAAAGGAGAAATGATTTACTTGAAACATTTGAAAATAGTTTGAAAAAAAGATTTGAAAGATTTATAGGTTTTGAAGATTATATCTATATAGAAGATGAGGATAAAGATTTTTACATTGGAAGAGCATCTTTTCAGACACCAGATCTTGATGGCTTAACATATATTTATAAGGATAAAAAATCAAAAAAAATTATAGGGAAAAATTATAATAAAAAAATAAAAATTAAAATTATAGATTCTTTTTTCTATGATTTTTATGGAGAAACAATATGAGTTTTAAGAAAAAAATTCCTATGTTTTTAACAATTTTAAGATTTTTTCTTATCATACCATATGCAATATTTTTTATTATTGATAGACCTTTCTATGCACTTGTATCATTTTTAATATACTTTATAGCATCTATAACAGATTGGCTTGATGGATACTATGCGAGAAAATTTGAATGTACAAGCAAGATAGGAGCATTTCTGGACCCTCTTGCCGATAAATTTTTAACACTTACAGCATTTTTTATTTTCTCATTAAAAAATTATGTGTATCTTCCGGCTATTTTAGTAGGATTAATGCTAATTCGTGAATACTTTGTAACTATGATGAGAGTAGAAATTGATTACTTTAATGATTTAACTTATATTGATGAGAAAAAAGAAATAAAATTTGTTACTTCAAAAGAAGCAAAACTTAAAACTGCTTTTCAGATGATAACAATTGTTATTTTTTACCTTTTTTATGCGGTAAATAAAAAGTTTTTTCCATCTATTAAAATTTTATCTTTATTAATTAGTTTTAATTATCTTCCTCTAATACTATTTTCTTTTTCCATCATTTTGGCATATTACTCAAGTTATAAATATATAAAAATTTATGATCAAATAGCATATCAAACTTTAATGAAAACATTTGCAACTTTTTTTTATATAGGTTATTTCCCTATGGCAAGTGGCACCTTTGCCTCTTTATTAACACTTTTTATCTTTATTCTTCTTAAACCGACATTTTTATTTCTTGTTTCACTGATATTATTTTTATTGTTAACAGGTTTATATTTTTCTTCAAAACTTGAAAAAAAACTTATGGTAAAAGATCCTGCAATAATTGTAATAGATGAAGTAACTGGGATGTTCATCTCTTTTCTTCCTCTTACATTTTTATCTCAACTAACTACTTTTTATATTAAATTTTTAAAATTGGATTCTTCGCAAATTTATCAAATAGTATACCATAAATATTTTTATCTGCTAA
>JBKBTB010000100.1:0-6276 GCA_046291015.1 Exilispira sp.
TTTAATTCTTTTTTATCTTCTATATATTTATATGTTGATATTATTGTATAAATGAAATCTTTTAGATTACTTTCATTATATTCTATTTTAAATTCATCTATTTCAATCTGTGATATTAATATTAAATTTTCGAATATTTTATATAAATTTGATCCGCCGTCTATTATGTGATTTATTAGTTCTCTATTGTCTGGATTAGATTCCTGATTATATAATATATTTGCGTAAATCAATATTGCATTTAATGGTGTATTTATTTCATGATTTATATTTGCAATAAAAGCAGATTTTGCCCTATTAGCTTCTTCAGCCTTTTTTCTTGCAAGTATTAACTCTTGATTTTCACTTTCAAGTAAAGCATTTAATTCTTTTAATTTTAAATATGGAAGTTCTATTATATTTGCCATGGTATATCTATAAACAAATATGAAAGAGAGATATTTGAATATATGGCCTGTCATATTAAATAAATCGTAAACATCTTTATAAACTGTAAATGAAAGCTCTGAAAATATTGAAAAAATAATTGCAAGTCTATAATATCGAAAAAAATTATCTTTACTATTACTGCTCATTAAAAGCGAAATAAAAAGAATAAAAACTATAATATATTCTGTTATTTTCTTAAAAGCTGTTAAACCTCTTTCTTCTATAAAACAGACTGGAAAAATTTTTAATATGAAAATAGAAATAAAGGTAAAGAAAAGATATATAAGTAATATAATTAAAAACAGGCTAAATAGGGATTTAATATTTTTAGATATCTTTTCCTTATAATAGTTATTAATACCGAAACTTACAGCATACAAAAATAGAGTAATTGATTCAAGAATTCTTGCAGAAATCCAAAGTTGTGTCGGTTCATTAGCAGAAATATTGTGAAAAACTCCCATTCCTTTATAAGCAAGAGTATGAAATAGATCTATAATTGCTATTATTCCATATGAAAAAGATAAGATTTCAAATTTAGAAATTTCTTCTAGTTTTAATTTTGTTATTGCAAATAAAAGCATTGAAAAACCAAGGCTAATGGATAATAATTCAACAATTGTATGAAATAATAAATATCTAAATCTTGATAATAAGATTAATATAGTTATTATTATTATTATAACAAAGTTATTAATATTTTTTTTCATAACTAAATACATTTTATATATAAAATAAAATTAATCATTCAAATTATAAAACTTCAAGTAATTACATACCAATATTCAATAATTACAATGTTATTTCTAAAAACTCAAAAGATTGATTTTGTGCCCTACTTTTTATCAAATCTCTTATATGATCATCCATTGTTAAATAAAAAATTTGCCATTCATCCTTTGCAAGATTTACAAGAGAGTCTACTAAAATCTTTCTTCGATCATAATCTGAATGCTGAAAAGCATCATCGAGAATCAAAAATCCTTTTTCACTCTTAAAAAGATATCTTAAAAATCCTATTCTTAATGCAAGCATTACCTGTTCTTTAGCTCCAGTACTTATATCTTTAAGATTAAATTTATTAGTTTTATCGGCAATAAATATTTCAAATTTATTATTCGAATTACCAAAAAAATCTATATCGTTTTCATATAATATTTTATCATACCTGGATGTTAAACTATAAATACTATCTTTTATCTGTTGTGATTGGAAAAATGACTTCAGCTTTTCATCCTCATCTTTTTTAAGTTCAATTATACTTTCATACACTAAAATACTTGATAATATTTTTGCTTCCAATTCTTTTTTAATTTTTATCAACTCTTCTTTTTTTTGATATATTTTATCGAGTATTTCGGCAATTTCAGCATTTGGATCAATTCCAATATAACCTGCAAGCTCTGCCTTAATCCCTGAATTAATTTTTTTTGTCTCTTGTATCTTATCATTCAAAATTTCTATTTCTCTTTCAATATCGGTAAATCTTTTTTGATAATATTTTATACCAGGATCCTTTTTTTCATATTCATTTTCATCTATTCCAAGTCCAGAAATTTCACCTTCAAGTTTTAATATTTTATAATTAAGTTCAGACATTTTTTGATTCATCTTATTTAATAGGTTTCTCCAGTTATTCCTTTTATTTTCCGGTGTTTCAAAGATTAATTCATTGATTAATTCATTGATATCACTTAAAATTTGTTTGATCTTCTCTTCAGTTTTTTTAGCATTTCTTTCTAATTCTTCCTTTTCAATTTGCTTTTTTTCTTTTTCATCTTTCAAGTATTGCATTTTTTTTATCTGCTCATCAACTTCTCTAAATCTATTTTCATCATATTCTATTTTAGGATTGTTTACCACAAATAATTCGCTATCAACCCCAAGTCTTTCATATTTTGCTCTTGCCTGATCAAACTCTTCTTTTATTTTACTTCTATAAGTTTTTATCTGCTGAAAAATATTTAAAATATCTTTTTCATTTAAACTCTGGTTTTCAATTTGATTTATATTTTCATCCGAATTCAAATATCCATAAAAATTAAACTTTTCAACTATATAATTAAAAGTAGTTTTAAGCTCAGTTGTAATCTCATTAAACTTTGCCTTAATATCTTCAAGTTTAATTTTGTAATATTCAGTATTTTTAAGTTTTTCATTTATTTGAGCTATATCTTTAAGTGGAACTTTATATAAATCTATAAAGCTTTTTTTGATACTTTGAATCTCTTTGTCTTTTAGATCTTCTTTTTTATATTTAAACAATTTATCTATAGAAATAAATAGAAATAAAATGCCAATAATTCCTGTTAATAATAATATAATTCTGAACATTAAATTAAAATTAAAACTTGAAAGAAAACCAGATAGAATAATAAGTGTGGATAAAATGATAAAAGATATTTTAGAACCTAAAAATTTTGATTTTTTCTCTTTAAATCCTTCATTTAAAAATCTTTCATAAACTTCTTTTGCAGAAAATAAGAAATTATAATCTTTTGCAATTTCTTCATATTCTTTAATCTGCTGTTTTATTTGATTTAATTTTTCTTTATTTTTATAATAATCTTCAATTTTATGGCTTAAAGAGGATATCTCATCTTCACTGTATTTTTCAAGCTTGCTTTTTAACTCATTAATGCTTTGAAATAAAAGATATGCTTTATAACCTTTTGCCTTCAACAATCTATCTTTTAATTCTAATAAACTATTATAGCATTCAAGTTGTTTTTCAATATTATTTATTTCAGAAATAAGTTTCTCTTTTTGATTATTAATATTATCATATTCATTAATAAGTTTCTCAAGTTCATATATTTCAAATTCGTTAAAGATACTTTTTTTATTTTTTAAATCTTTTAATTCTTCTGATTTCTTAAAAGCCAGATATCTCTTGGCTTTTAAAAGCAATTCTTTTTCTTTTTTCAATCTAGAAAGCTTTAATTCCAATTCCAGTTCATCACTTTCCTGATATGATTTTATAAATTTTTCTAAAACTGTATCCAGGTTTTTTATCTGATTATTATAATCATCTAAATCCTTAACAATTCCAATTTTATTTATATTCAAATCAATTAATTCATTTTTGTCTATGCTCTCAGAAATTCTTGTCTCCTCAACATAATTTTTTATATTTTTTTTTATCTTTTCCTCATCATTTGCAATACTATCTAAAATTTTGTCCATTGAAAATATTTGTTTTACAAAGTTTATACTTATACCTTCTTCATAGTCCTTTTCGATTGAAACTTCTCCTTCTTTTACTACCAAAAGCTTTGGTAAACTAGCTGGTAAGCCCAAAGGGCTTTCTGTTAAAAAATTTAGTAAAGAATATTTATTATTTGAATTAGATTCAAATTCAACTTCATCATGATTAAAATTTTCATTTAAGCTTTTTATTCCTTTTACAAACACCTTACCACTTCCAAATTTTCTTAAATAACCCCAATCAAGATCTATCTTTTCTTTATTTTGACTTTTTTTATTGAAAAGAGTTCTTATAATAAATTCGACAATCAAAGATTTCCCTCTTTCATTTTTGGCATAAATAAGATTAAAATCTTTAAATTCCAAATCTTTTCTTTCTTTTATTGGTCCCAGATCTTGAAAAATCATCCTGGAAATTCTAATACCCATAATTAAATCCCTTAATAATTATTTTTTAATTGTTTTTCTTACCAAGAATTATTTTCAGACCTTCATATAATATGTCATCTTTGTTGCAATCTGATTTTATTCCTTTTATATAGATTTTATTCAAATTAAACTGATTTAATTTTTTTTTGAATTTTTCCAGTAAAGAAATTCTCACATCGTCATTTTCTGAAATAACATATAATTGCTCCATATTTA
The DNA here is from genome assembly GCA_046291015.1 of Exilispira sp. GTDB lineage: Bacteria > Spirochaetota > JAAYUW01 > JAAYUW01 > JAAYUW01 > Exilispira. The sequence goes on from JBKBTB010000100.1 coordinate 4,282, forward strand.
AATTTTCATAAAGTTTTATCTGTTTTGCTTCTAAATAATTTTTTATATTATCTAAAAGATTCTTTATATCAGCTGTAAAACCTATTATTTGTAATTTTAATATAATCTTATTTAAATCTTCATTATCTATACCTGAATCAATTATTATCCTATCTATCTGTCTTAAAACGAAATCAAACTGTTCATCTGGGTCTGGATATACCATTATTTCCCCATGAAGATAGATAATATCGGAATCTATAAAAACTCTTTCTATATTATCATTAAAGGTATCATATATTATAAAAGATCTTTTACCTTCTTCTGTTATATCTATAGGGGAGGGGGAGCCTGGATAATAAATGATACCATTCCCATATTCACCTGGTTTGTGAATATGACCTAAAATTACCTTTTTTATCTTATATTTTTTTATCATATTTATAGAAAAAGGCATATACAATCCGTCTTCATATTTATTTAAGCCAGAATCATAATTTGTAGAGATATAATTTGCGTGAGTAACAAGAATAAAGTTTTCTAAAATTGAATTATTTTCATAATTAACTTCTTCTTGTGAGTTTTGATTAAGTGAATTTTGATTAGATGGTCTTTGATTTAAAAATTGAGCTATAGAATTACTCAAACTTTCATTATTATTATATGGAACAAAAAGAATTTGCCTGCCATCAAATTCAACCAATTCTATTTTATCAATAACCTTAATATTATTTGACGAAAAAAAACTTGATCTCAGCCTTTCATCATGATTTCCAGGAATAACTATAAAATTAAAATCTTCATTTTCTTTACAGAAATAATCAAAATCAGAATAATTCTGAAAATCTTTATCAAATAAATCCCCGCATATTATAAGATAAGAAATTCTGTCATTGTTTATTTCATTAATCTTCTTTATCTTCTTAACTATATAATCAAGAGCATTGTATCTATAAGGTGTATCTATTCTGGTTTTCAAATGTAAATCGGCTGTAAATGCAATTTTCATAATTTTACCTCATTAAAAGGAAATTGTTTACTTTTTCCAAAGCAATTATTTATATAATAAAAAATTAAAAAATAAAAAGATGAAATTTTAAAGAATTTGAATTACAATATGTATAAGAAATTAAAATTTAATAAAGTGAAATGATATTATGAAAAAAGAAAAATTATTAAAATATTTAAGAATATCATTATTGTTACCATTATTTTTAGTTTCACTTTTTATTCTATTCTCTTTTACAATAAATCAATCATCGGCTAAATCATCAAGTCAATTAACTTATCATACATCTATTTTATCCAGCACAGAATTTTCTTTAAAAAACATTGAAAGTGCATATCTTGGAATTCTAGCAGTTGGTGATTCAAATTTAAGGATTGTTCTGATAATTTCAAAAAGTCTTCTTATTGAAAATAATCTTGAGGCAATATTAATATCAATAGATCAAGGCGGTTCTATGATACCTGCTTCATCAGTAATTTATGATAAGGCTAATTTAATAATAAATTTTAATAATATCAAAGCCAGGATAACTATATTGAGTAATGTTGAAGATAAACTAAAAACAATTTTTCAGCTGGGTTCATTTAAAACAGAACTTATCTTTTCAAAAATACCAGGATCTCAAGAACCTTTACCTTTTTTTTTAAGATTTGATGATAGAGGCAGCGGGCTTGATAATAATATATTTTTAAATTCAGATATTTTTGATTTTGTAAGTGATTTAGTATGTCAGATAAATTATTTAAAATCTCTTGATTTTATTGATAGTTCAAGAATTGGGGTTTTATGTCATTCAGAAGGAGGACTGATCTCATTTATTTTGGCATCCAATTATTCCGATGATATAAGTTTTATTATTTCGCTTGCTGGACCAGTTTTAAGAGGTGATAAAATTCTTCTTTTGCAGCAGCAAGCAATTGCTAAGGCAAGCAATATTAAAGAAAAAGAGATAAAAAAAATGATAGATATTAATACAAGTCTTTATGAATTAGTAATCAAGCACAAAG
>JBKBTB010000101.1:0-6210 GCA_046291015.1 Exilispira sp.
GACAGGTTTTTAACTCATCCAATTTTGAGCCTGTAGATGATGCAACAGTTTTACTTGTAGATGAAAAAAATAACAAGGTAGAAATGGCAAGTAGTCTTTGGAAAAATCCATTAGAAACATTCATAAAAACAAATGGGATATTTACTTTCTGGCCTAAATCTTTAAAAGCAGAAAATAACGAAGAATCAATAGAAAAAAATTTTAGTATGAAGATAATTATTACAAAGCAAGGTTTTTTAAAAGAAGAAAAACTTTTCAATTTCAAATTGAAGTCTGAAAAAATTCTGGTAAATCAAATAAGAAGAGGAGATATTATCAATCTTGAACCAATATATCTTGTTAAATAATTTAATCAGGAGGTAATTATGCTCGAAAAGATTTATCATTTAGGACATGCCTCAATTAAAATCATAAAAAATTTTACTATCTATATTGACCCATTTAATATTAAAGAATCGAGTTATGATTCTGATTTTATATTCTGCACTCATTCACATTTTGATCATCTTTCAATAAAGGATATAAAGAAAATATTAAAACCTTCCAGTGTTTTAATAGTTCCAGAGGAATCAGAGGATAAAGTAAGTGAACTTCAAATAAAGATATTAACTGTAGAACCCGGCAAGCAATACTCAATTGGATCACTTTTATTCTCTACAACATATGCCTATAATATAGGCAAACAATTTCATCCCAAAGAAAAAAAATGGGTAGGTTACATAATTCAAATTGATAATACAAGATATTACATAGCAGGAGATACAGATTCTGTGCCTGAAATACAGAATCTTAATGTTGATGTCGCATTCTTACCTGTTGGCGGAACTTATACTATGAACTGGAAAGAAGCTGCCATACTTGCAAACAAATTAAAACCCAAATATGCCATACCAATTCATTTTGGTGATGTTGTTGGTAGTATAAGCGATGCCAATTCATTTATAGCTGAGTTAAAATCACCTATTGAAGGAAAAATATTAATATAAATTTAACTTTTCATTGGTTTATATGCCAGAAACAGCCCCAAAGCAACACTAAGCAAAGCAGCAAAGAGAATTTGATAGGATTCTGCAAGCATAAATGTAATCGTATGGGCTGGTATCCAGAAAAATGGTATCGTCTTACAAAGAATAAATCCACCAAAATTTTTCCAATCTACATTTGCTAAAAGTTCTACAAGATTAAATCTTGTTTTTATAATGCCGCTAAATGTACCTTTTGCTTTTGCAATATATAAATCTGTTATTTTATGAGTTAACATCATAACAGGGGCAAATATTAGATTCATGGTTAAACTTATAGAAAATGATGCAACTATTTTATAAAATGAAAATTTTTTTGTCGCTAAAATATTAACTGGAAAATTTTTATAAATAGAAACCAAAAGAGCAATAGCTCCTTTACTAAATATTATAAAAGCTGCTTTTATGATAATACCAAAAATACCCCAGATTATCATCCTGGGGAATATCCCAAAGCTTTTATCTGGGTAATGTTTATTACTTATTCTATATGCGGCTAATTCTCCATATGTTGCAAGAATAGCAAATTTAAAAAAGCTCATTATATAAGGATGCGCAAGATTAAAGGCTTTATAAAAATTATATAAAAAGGATATTAAACCGATAATAGAAAATAGTGCAGGTATAAAGAAAATTAATATCAAATCAATTAAACTAATTTTTTTTATCATACCTTCCCCACTTAAATATCTGTATATTATCAAAATATTATCAAATAAAGAATAAGGCACTTGCACGAAGATGATTATTAAAAAAAAAAGTAATAAAAAAAATTTATCAAATAAAGAATAAGGCGCTTGCACCAGCTATGGTTATAATAGTTCCTGCAACCATTCGAATGGTTACCTTTTCTTTATAAATTAGAGCTGATAATGGTATTAAAAGAATAGGTGAAATTGATGTTATTGTTGTTGCAATTCCTATTTGAGTTCTGGAAATAGCATAAAGTGCAAGCATAACTCCTAAAACAGGTCCTAAAATAGCACCAATAAAGATAAAAAGAAAACCCTTTATCTTTTTTAAACTTTTAAAATCATTTATAAATTCCTTTTGAAATAAGGAAATTAATACAATAAAAAAAAGACCGGATGTTACTCTAATCATATTTCCACTTATTACAGAAAGTCCAGTTGACAATCCAATTTTTGAAAGAAGCATTCCAGTAGCTTGACAGATAGAGCCAATAGCAGCAAGCAATACTCCTAAAGGTCTTTTTTTCTTATCAAAATTTTCATTTTCATGTTTTTCAGAGACAACAAACATAACAGCAGAGATTGTAACTATAATTGCAATTATATGAAGTGGTTTTAATCTTTCATTTAAGAATATAAATGATAAAATAGCCCCTATTATCGGATTTGTAGCCATTATTGTCATTGAAAGTCTTGGACCTAAAAGCACAAGAGATTCAAATAATGCGGCATCTCCAATAGCAAATCCAATAAAACCAGATAAAGATAGAAAAATTATTGATTTAAAAGGTGCATTGAAAGGGAAAAAATAACTAAAACTTAAAAAATTAATAAAACCCATTGCTAAAAAGGCTATCCAGAGCCTTATATGGTTTACAGTTTTGGAACCAACTATTCTCCCCGCAATAGAAAAGGAAAGAGAATTAAATGTCCAGCAAATAGCAGTTATAAGTGCAGCAAATTCTCCTTTCATTTTTTACCCTTATATTAAGACACCAGTTTTTTTATCTTTTTATTTTAGCTTTTTAATTTCATATCGATCCTAAATCAAACCTTTTTTTAGATTACAGAGAATAATAATTTAGTAAAGTCAAATTTGAAAAGAAAATTTTTGACTTTTTTTTTATTTTTACTTTTAATTTCTTTAAGAGAGAAGCATATGATAATAAATATTTTAAAAAAAAAGCGATGTTCGATTATTTATTTTCCCTTATTAATAATATTTTTAATCCCATTTTTTAGCTTTGCTTTTTGTTCAAATATTAATATAACTCTGGAGATAAAGACTTTTGAAAAAGAATTTTTGCCAGTGTTCATTGTCCCGGAAATAGACTATAAAAAAAGCAATGATATTATTGGTATTAGTCTTTTTTTTATAAAAAATGAAGAAAATGAAAAACTTATTGAGTATACCATATTATTCAAAGATGAAGATCATCCGGTTTCATTTATAAACTTTATCTATGATATTTATAGATCTTTTAAGTATAAAAGAGTAATAGATACAGAATCATTTTTTATTGATTTTATAAAAACGGCTGATGGTTTCTGGAAAGTTAATTTTGTTGATTTTCCCGATGATTATGCTTCAAATCAGGTTTATTTTGAAAAAAATGTTAAACATTTTTCATTAAAATTAGATGGAAATATATTTGAAAAAAAGGATAATAGGATAATCATATACATTAATACCTGGAATCATATGTTTTCCAGCAAAGATACAAACTTAAATCTTGAAAAAAAAGTTATAGAAAGCTACATAACATACAGTGGGAATAGAAAAGAAGTAGAAAAACAATTTAATAAAAAAATTAAATAATCGAATTTTATCTTTTCACTTACTTAAAATAAGATGAAAAACTTGAAATTAAACGGCTTAAAAACAATTAAAATGATATAAAAATAAGATAAAAAAGAAATAAATTAAAATATGAAAAATTTATCTGCTTCAACAATAAAAATTTTTTGGAGAAGGAATGAAAATAATAATTATTGGTGCTGGAATAATTGGATCATTAATCGCCAGAGAATTTACTAAATATGATTGTGATGTTATTGTTATTGAAAAAGAAAAAGATGCTGGACTTGGTGTTTCAAAGGCTAACTCTGCAATAATTCATGCTGGTTATGATGATGAGCCAGATACAATAAGAGCAAGATTTTGTAGTAAAGGCAATTTTTTATATACAAAACTTGCTGAAGAGCTTGATATTGAAGTAAAAAGGATTGGTTCTCATGTTGTTGCATTTAATAATGAAGAAAGGAACACTATAAACAAATTATATGAGCAAGGATTAAAAAACAATGTACCGGGGCTTAAAATACTTGAAAAAGATGAACTTCTCAATATGGAACCAAATCTAAATCCAGATGTTATTGCATCTTTATATGCTCCTACCGCAGCAATAACTGAACCATGGCAGGTATGCATTGCCGCAATTGAAAATGCTTACTTAAATGGTGCTCAGATAAATTTTCAGGAAGAAGTAGTTTCTATAGAAACAATTGATTCTAAAATTAAAAGAGTAATTACAAATAAACATGAGTATCAGGCTGATATTGTAGTTAATGCAGCCGGACTTTATGCAGATAAAATTGCTACGATGGCAGGTGATCGTGCCATACCAATCTTTCCTCGTATTGGGGAATATATACTTTTAAATAAGTTTACAACTCATGATCTTGTAAATAGTATTATTTTCCCAACTCCTTCTAAAATGGGTAAAGGAATTTTGGTGCTTCCAACTGTAGATAAGGGGATTTTACTTGGTCCTACATCAACCGATTTACATTACAGGCTTAAGGATTTAAGAGCTACTTCAAAAGAAGGACTCGATAGAATTGTCCAGAATGCAAAGCACCTTGTACCATCAATCGACATAAGAGAAACTGTAAAAATATTTGCAGGAAGTAGACCGGAAACTCCGAATAAAGACTTCTGGATTGGCCCAAGTAGAAATATTTATGGTCTATTTCATGTTGCCGGGATGCGTTCTCCTGGTTTAACATCTGCTCCAGCCATTGCGCAATGGACTGTTTCCGGAATAATTAAAAATTATGAATTGAAATTAAAGGAAAAATCAGATTTTAATCCATATAGAAAAAGAATAAAGCATTATATTGGTGAATTAAGCTATCAGGAATATGATCAAATTATTAAAAATGATCCTCTTGCCGGGAAAATTGTCTGTGTATGCAATAAAGTTACTGAAAGGGAGATAGTTGAAGCTATAAGAAGAGGAGCAAAAACTTTAGATAGCATTAAATTCAGGACAAGAGCATCTTTTGGTGAATGTCAGGGCGGCTTTTGTACAAATAAAATTCTTGAAATACTATCAAGAGAAACTGGAATTTCAGTTGATAACATTGTTTACAATTCAGATAGTTCATATATAGTAAAGGGAAAGGTTAGAAAATGAACAAAATTTCATGCGATTTGCTTGTAATAGGTGGTGGGGCTTCTGGCCTTGGTGCAGCATTGAAAGCAGCCAAGGAAGGCATTGATGTTGTCATAGTCGAAAGATTAAACCTTGCGGGCGGGATACTCAATCAATGTATTCATAATGGTTTTGGATTACATTATTTTAAAAAGGAATTAACAGGTCCAGAATATGCCGCTAATCTTTTAGATCTGACAAAAGATTTACCAATAAAATTTTTATTTGAACATTTTCTCTTATCGATTGATAAAAAATCCAGAACAGCATATTTTACTTCTGAAAATGGTATAACTGAAATAAGTTGTCGGGCATTAGTATATAGTGCTGGAGCAAGAGAAAGACCTTTTGGATCACTTTTAATACCAGGAGATAGAGTTTCCGGCATATACACAGCTGGAGTAGCTCAAAAATTCATAAATATTGAAAATAGAATAATTGGGAAAAGGGCTATTGTTTTAGGTTCTGGGGATATTGGTCTTATAATGGCAAGAAGACTAACTCTTGAAGGTATTGAAGTAGTTGCTGTTTGCGAAAGAATGCCATACCCTGGCGGTCTTACAAGAAATATAAATCAGTGCTTAAAAGATTTTGGAATACCTTTACTTTTATCAACTACAGTTACCGAGGTTAGAGGCGATGGAAGACTTTCTGAAGTTATAACATCTGAACTTGATAGCAATTATAATATAATAGAAGGATCTCAAAGATCCTACAGTGTCGATACTCTTGTTTTATCTGTTGGTCTTGTTCCTTCAACAACACCAATGATGGATTATGTTGAAATAGATCCAAGGACAAGAGGAATTATAGTTGACTCAACTATGAATTCATCAACCCCATGGATATTTTCTTCTGGAAACTGCGTAATAATCTATGATCTTGTAGATTATGTTACAAAAGAAGGTGAGATAGCTGGAAAATATGCTGTTGAGTACATAAAAGAAGAAAAAACAAAGAAAAAGATTCCAATTAAAAAAGGAATTGGTGTTGGTATTATAAATTGTGCATACTGGGTTGAAGGTTCGGATTTAAATATTTATTTAAGAGCTATAAAAC
>JBKBTB010000102.1:0-6182 GCA_046291015.1 Exilispira sp.
ATCAAGTAATTCATTAATATATGGTTCAGGATTATTAATATATTCTTCCAATTGTTCTAATTTTTGGTCTGAATCTTTTTGTCTATAAATTCTAATTATTTCTTTAATATTATCTTTTGAATTATCAATATATGATATTAAATTTGATTTTAGATTTTGTTTTTCAGTATCTTCTTGTTGAATTATAGAGCAAGATACAATAAAGAAAAATAAAAATATAGATATTACTATTATTATTTTTTTCATATTTTTTGCCTCTTTTTGTACAATTTTTATTTTAATATTTTAATTATCTTTAATCTGTTCTTATTTCACAATTTTAATATTCTTTAATAAATTGCTATATCTTGTTTTATTTTTTTGGTTTTTTCTATATCTTTATAAATTTTTTATTTTATTACTTATATACTTTTTGCTCCCAGCTAAATTGGGAGCTATCCAAAACCTGATATGAAATCATATTGATATTTATAACTTATATATTTTTCATATTTATAGTTGATATTTATATATCGAAGGTAAATTGCATTTATTGATAAGCAATTTCGACACCTGTGACAGTGAGTAGTGAGAAGTGAGTAGTGAGTTTATTTATATTCATTTGTTTATTTATATATTATTATTAAATTATGTCAAGTTTTTTTATAAGTAAAATAGTCAAAATTATTAAAATAAATAAAAGCTAATAAGAATTTATATTTGTCTTTTTATATTTTGTAATTATAATTGGAATAGGAATAAATTACTTTAAAAAAAATCCAAAAATCAAAAAAAGAGAAAGAAAATGAATAGATATCTAGATTGGTTTGAACAAGCTAAAAGGGATCTGGAAAAAGCAAAATTAGATTATGCAAATAAATTTTATGAATGGGCATGTTTTACCTGTCAACAATCTGCCGAAAAAGCAGTTAAAGCTCTTGGAATGAAATTATCTTTTGATTTATGGGGACATTCAATATTTCAGATGCTAAAAGTTATAACCGAAAAAATTCCAATTGAAGAAAAACTTTTAAATGAAGCTAAACTTTTAGATTTATTATACATACCTTCAAGATATCCAAATGGCTTTTCAATAGGAAAACCATCTGATTATTATACTGAAAAACAAGCTCTGGAGGCGATTGATGCGGCAGTTAAAATCATCGGGTTCTGTGAAAGTTATATCTCTGGATAAAAACAGGATAATTGAAGCTTTTATAGAGTCATGTAAAGAAGCAATAATCATTTTTCCACAAATTGTGGATATAAGATTATTTGGTTCACTATTTGATAATACTTATACTGGACTATCTGATATAGATATTTTAATCATTGTTAATTCACAAATAGAGAATCCAATTGAAAGAGCAAAACCATATTTTTTCTTTTTTGCAGATAAGTTTGATATTCCAGTTGATTGCATTGTGATTGATGTTCATGAAAAAAATAAGTTTGAAAATATAATATCTAAAAGCATTAGTTATATCGATTTAGAATAATTAACTATCAAAGATTTTATTCATGTTATATTTAAAATAATATTTTTTAATGAATTTAAAAATAAAAATACGATATATATTGAAAAAGTATAAAAAAGGTAAGAAAATAATTATTACTCAAAAATTACTGAGGTTATTAACAATGTGGGATTTATTGGTGCAGCCATTTACATTATTTCACAAAAAAAACATTCTGTCAAAATTTTTAGGTTTTTTATAAGCACTTGTTTGACAGGTATTTATTGTCTATGAAGCAATTAAATTTTTTGCTAATAAGTAATTTTTTTGAAAAATTATAAAAATGCTCTATTTTTTATAAAAAATTTATATTAAAAAATCATATATTAATTTTAACTAAATTATACTTTAAGGAATAGATAAAGTGAGTAGAGGAATTGTATTTGTTTTTATTGCGATTGGAAGTATATGGCTAATAATATTTTTTATCTGTAGATCTGCTGCAAAAGCAGCAGTTGAAAGAAAAGGCAATACTGTGATTTCTATAAGGTGGGCTTTATTTGGATATGGCTGGTTTGGAGAAAAAGATTCCATTATTTTTAAGATAAAATACAAAGATATGGATGGAAGAATCCATACCACTTATTGTAAATCAGGGTTATTGTCTGGTGTTTATTTTTCAAAAGATGAAATAGATGAATAATAACTTTAATATTAAGTAAACTATGAAAATTAAAAACATAAAATTTTTATTACATTTAACTATTTTTTTCTTATTAACTTATCTATTATTTTTTCCCCTTGAAAGTTGTCTTTTTGATCCAAATGATTACAAACAATTGATGAGAGATTTTGTAAAAAATATCAGTATATATGCTAAAAGTATAATTCCCAATTTTATAATTATACCGCAAAATGGGGTTGAAATTATTGATGAACTCTATCTTTTGTATATTGATGGAATAGGACAGGAGGACTTTTTTTACGGATTTTACGCAGATGATATTGCTACCCCTCAAGATGAAAGAGATTATCTTTTAAATTTTATAAATATTGCAAAAGATGAAGGTAAAACAATTCTTATTATAGATTATTGTAAAACAAAAGATTATATTGATGATTCATATCAAAAAAACAATGAACTTGGATTTATAAGTTTTGCAGCAGATCACAGACAGCTTGATAATATACCATCTTATCCTGTTAGTCCATACAATGAAAACAATAACAATATAAATTCTCTATCAGATGCAAAAAATTTTCTTTATATTATAAATCCATCTTCTTATAACTCAAAACAAGAATTTATTAAAGCCTTAAAAGAAACAAATTACGATATAATTATTATTGATCTATTTTTTTACGATCAAATTTTTACAAAAGATGAAGTTGAAAGTTTGAAAATAAAAAAAAATGGAGCAGCAAGGCTTATAATATGTTACATGAGTATAGGAGAAGCAGAAGATTATAGATATTACTGGCAGGATAGCTGGTATATTGATCCTCCTTCTTTTTTAGCTGCTGAGAACCCGAACTGGCAAGGGAACTATAAGGTAAAATACTGGGATCCAGTCTGGCAGGCTATTATTTATGGAAATGATCAGTCGTATTTAAAAAAAATTATTGATGCAGGTTTTGATGGCGTATACCTTGATATAATTGATGCTTATGAATATTTTGAAAAATGATAAAAATATTTGAAAAATAATAAAATATAAAATCTAACTTAATTCATTATAATTTTTTTTTAAATAATCTTTTTAAATATTTTCACTTTAGTTTTTTAGCTGTACAATTTTTTAAAAAGATTTAGAAGTTTTTCAGATTCATTTAAAAGTGAAAGTGTAAACTTTGCATGCCCTTTTGTATATCCATTTCCTATTATCATATCAACATCCTTTCCAATAGCTTCGGCTCCAAGTGCAGCTTTTGTAAAAGATGTTGCCATAGAGAAAAAATAGATTTTCCCACCATCTTTTGTACAAAGAATACTTGACATCTCAGTATTTTCAACATTTACCATGTTAAAAGAAACATCTGCAAGTTTTCCTTCATTTTCTTCTAAAAATTGATAGTAAACTTCAAGAGGATTTTGAGCATTTGCCTTTATCAAAATATCGCAAAATCCAAGTTCTGAAAGTTTTTTAAGTCCAATTTGAGATAAATCTATTCCTATAACTTTTCCATTTATTCCAGCTCTTTTTTTTGCCTCATAGCAACATAAAATACCAGATTTTCCGGTAGCACCAAATATAGCGACTGTATCGCCAGGATTAACAAGTTTTGCTACCTGTGGTGCTGCACCAGCCACATCTAAAACAGCAAGGGCTACCTTTTCTGGTATATTTTCAGGAATTTTTCCCCAAACACCAGATTCAAATAAAACAGCATCGGCTTCAACTTCAACCTGCTGGGAATGCAGATGAACCTTTTTTATATTATATATTTTAAGTGGAGTTAAAGAAAGCGATACAAGTGAGGCTATTTTATCCCCTTCTTTTATATCTACTTTACCTTTTAAAGCATCCCCAACTTTTTTTACAGTTCCTACAAACATTCCACCAGAATTTGTCACTGGATTATGTTGTTTCCCTCTTTTTTCAACAGTATCTAAAATAATTTGTGCAACCTTTTTTTCATCATTTTCTGCTTGATTTTTAATCTGAGTAAATGAAGCTGAATCAATATTTAAAGTTGAAACACTAACCAATATCTCATTATCCCATATTTGAGGATCATTATCAATCTTCCATGCTGTCTGCGGCAATACTTTTATAGGCTCTATTACTCTATGGTAACCATATTTATTTCCTGAACCTTTTATTCCCATGATTTACCTCTTCTGCAATTTATTATTATTTAAGTTTATTTTATTATAAATATATTTTAAAAAATCTTTGTCTTTATATATCTTACTCTTTATATATCTTATTTTTATATCTTATTTTTATTATTTTTAGAACTAATCCCGCTAAAATAATATATTCTTATTTTATAAAAGCAATTCAAATTAGTACATATAAGCAAGATTTTTTAAATGATAAATTTTATTAAAAACTAAATTTAAATGATTAATTTATTTAGGAATAAATTTGAAAATAAAATATAAAAAACTATAATAAAATTATGATAATGAAAAATCTTATCCCATTATTTATAGCCAAAAAGCTAGCAGAAAGAAAGCAAAATGGCGAATTTCATGGTTTTAGCATTTTTTTTGATATCTCTGGTTTTACTGCAATGACAGTAAAACTTATGAAAGAAGGAAAGGCTGGAGCTGAAATTATATCAAATATACTGGATGATATTTTCTCACCAATTGTTGATTTAATTCATTCAAATAATGGTTTTGTTGCATCATTTATTGGTGATGCGATAAATGCTATTTTTATTGACGATAAAAAAGAAAATTTAGATAAAGGCATTTTCTCTAAATCGGTTGATACAGGAAATTATTTACCTATTTCAGTAATAAAATCCCTTTCTGGAATTATAAATATAGTTAAAAATAAAAGAATTCAAAAGACAAAATATGGTGATTTTAAGTTATCGATAAAAATCGGAGTTTCTTATGGAAAGATAAAGTGGGGAATTGCTGGAACCGAAAATCATAAAGCCTATTATTTTATGGGTGAGGCAATAGATAAAAGCATACAAAATGAAAAGAAATGTAAAAAAATGCAAATTGTCACAGATGATACCACATTACAATATTTTTCAAATATTGTTCAAATTCATAATATAAAGGATAAAAATTTCATTGATAAAAAATTTTATATAATTGATAAGTTAATAGATGATAAATTAAAAGTTCAAAATAAAAACTCAGAACCTACTGATATTTTTCTTACATATAATCTTTTAAAAATTTTTTTCCCGGATGAGATAATAAAATTCAATTATAAAGGAGAATATAGAGAGATTGTCTCTATTTTTATATCGATAAAAAAAGAGGATAACTTTGAGCAGATAGATAAAATAATTAAAATTATAATTTCAAAATGTGATGATTTTCAGGGATATTTTAATAAGGTTGATTTTACAGATAAAGGTTTTACAATAATTATATTTTTTGGCTTCCCTATAACATATGAAGATAACTTAAAAAGAAGTTTAAATTTTATTTTAAGCATTAAAAAAATATTAAAACAGAATATAAAAGCCGGGATAACTTTAGGTATTGCCTTTTCTGGCATACTTGGTAACAGCACAAGATGCGAATATACCTGTCTTGGAAATATAGTTAATCTTTCAGCAAGAATGATGACAAAAGCAAAATATGGGAAAATATGGATAACTAAAATTATTGCAAACAAGATTAAAAATGATTTTATAATAGAAGATAAAGGATATAGAAAATTTAAAGGTATAAAGGAAAAGATAAATATATTTGAACTAAAAGATGAAAAAAGAACTGTAGAAATTTCTGATTCAAGATTTTTAATCCCAATGGTTGGAAGAGAAATTGAATTTGATAAAATTATAAAATATATACAGGATATTGGCAATAATAAAAATTCAAAATTACTTTACATCTATGGAGATGCTGGAATAGGCAAATCAAGACTTATTTATGAAGCTATTAAAAGTCATGAAAATATTTTTAATTTTTTTAATTTACAGACAGATAGTATAATTAAAGGTAGTTTATATCCATTTGCTGATTTTTTAAAAAAATACTTTATGCAGGATACAGCAAAAAGTGAAAAGCAAAATAAAGAAAATTTTGAAAAAATATATGATAAA
>JBKBTB010000103.1:0-6162 GCA_046291015.1 Exilispira sp.
TTTTTCATTAGTTTGATCCTGTTTTAATTTTAATTCATTTTCAATTTGTTTAAGCTGTGAAAACTTAGAATCATATGAGATTTTAAGTTTATCATAAAATTCTTTTTCTAGTAAAAAAGGATCTGCTATATCTTTTCCGTAAGGGATAGCTGGAATTCTGGAAATAATTTTGCTGTATGCCCTTGGTAAATTTACAAGCCCAAGGTAATTAAACCAATAAACAACTGCTAATAAAATAATAATCAATAAAATTAATAAAAATGTTACAGTTAATCCTTGTTTAGCTTGCATAATTTCCTGCCAATAAAATTAATTATATATAATTTTCATTTGATAATATAGTAGAAATCTCGTCAAGTATCTTGGCTTCTTCTTTAAAATAATCTTCCAAATATTTTTCATATCTTTTCTCTTTTAATTTTTCGAGCATCTTTTCTTCTTTTCTTGCTAAAAGATATTTTTCTTTTCTTTTATTATATTCTGGCATCAAGTTTTCAATTTCATTTTTTAAAAATTTAATTTCGGCTGCAATCGCATCGAAATATCTTCTATATTCCAGTTCTAATTCGAGTTTATAAATTTGTGGGGGGTTTAGTAAAAATTCATTATACTCTTTTATTTTATTTTTCAATTTTTCTATCAACAAAGCTATTTCACTAAATTCATGCTCTCTTTGTTTTCTTATGAATGATTTTAGATGAAGAATTTTATCATATCTATAAGAAAATTTTCTCATTTAATTATCCTGTTTAATTATCCTGTTTATCTATTATCCTAGATTTAAATACTAAACCTTATTTATTATAAAATATAGAAAACTTTTTTAATTTAATAACAGAACTAACAATTTAATAAAAACTAATAATAATTTTCATCTTCTTCTACATTTTTATCTGTAAATATCCTTTCAGCAAGTAAAAGGCTCTCTTCAAAACTGTAGCCTTCATAAGTCTCCTGACTTAAAAAAGAATAAATATCCTTTATCTTATCAATAGCGAAGTCTATATCTGGATTAGAACCTTTTTGATAAGCACCAATTGATATTAAATCTTCATTTTCAATATATGTAGCGATAAGCTGTCTCATTTTTTTTACTAATTCTTTTTGCTCTTTTGTTGCAACAATCGGGAATAATCTGGATATTGATTTTAATAAATCTATTGATGGGTAGTGACCTTTTTCAGCAAGATTTCTTGATAAGACAATATGACCATCTAATACACCTCTTACAGTATCAGAAATAGGCTCGTTTACATCATCACCTTCTACTAAAACAGTATATATACCAGTTATACTACCTCTATCAGAACATCCCGCTCTTTCAAATATTTTAGGCAATAAAGTAAAAACTGATGTTGGGTAACCTCTTGTGGCAGGCGGTTCACCAATTGATAAACCAATTTCTCTTTGAGCCCATGCAAATCTGGTAATGCTATCTACCATCAATAATACATCTTTTCCCTGATCTCGAAAATATTCGGCAATTGTTTGAGCTACATATATAGATCTAACTCTTTCTAATGGAGAAGCATCGGAGGTTGCAACTACAACAACAGATCTTGAGAGTCCTTCTTTTTGTAAAATATCTTCTATAAATTCTTTAACTTCTCTACCTCTTTCACCAATAAGACAAATGACATTTACATCTGCTTCGGTATAATGAGCTATCATTCCAAGAAGAGTCGATTTCCCGACTCCAGAACCAGCAAAAATACCTATTCTTTGACCTTTACCAAGAGTTAATGGTATATCTATAGCTTTAACACCAACTGCAAGTCTTGTTTTTATTCTATTTCTATCAAGTGAAGAAGGTGCTTTGTTAAATATTGGATATCTTATAGGAGAAAAAATTTCACCTAGATTATCTATTGGATTTCCCATTCCATTTAAAACTCTACCAAGCAATTTCTCTGAAACTGGTATTGTTAAAGGTTCTCCTGTTGCAATAATAACTTGATTTGGCTCAATACCAACCATATCTGAAAGAGGCATTAAAAGCATTTCTTCTTTATTAAATCCAACAACTTCAGCAGGAATAAAATGTTGAAAATCGCCTGGATCATCTTTATTTTGAAAAATTTTACATATTTCGCCAATTTGAGCATGTGGACCCTTACCTTTAATTAAAAAACCTTTGACTTCTTTAACCTTCCCCCTAAATTTTATCGGATCCACAGCCATGATAGTCTGTTCATATTTGTCATAAACTGACATTATTATTTTGACTCCTCAATTATTCTTTTTTTAATAGGCATAAGTTCAAGAATTTTATCTTCAATTTCTTTGAGCTGCAAGGATATTCTGGCATCTATTTCACCAAAATCAGTTTCAATAATACAACCACCTTTTTCAATAGATGAATCTTCAAGAAATTGTATTCCTTCGAGTCCTTCTATCATTCTGATGAAATCTTCCTTATGCTTTGTAGCCATTGCAATATCATCAATATTAACTCGAATTATGACATTTTTAGAACCCTTTACTTTCTTAAGCGCTTCTACAACATTGTTTATAATAACTGTTTTTTGATTTTCAGTTATTATTTTTATGATTTTCTTAACAATCAATAATACTATTGAAATTATCTGATATTCTGTGCCTTCGATTATTTCCTGCCTTTTTGCTATAACTTCAGATATTATTTTATGCATCCTTTCAATTAAATGTTTTACTTCATCCAATCCTTTAGAATAACCTTCTTCATACCCTTCTTCATATCCTCTTTTTCTGTTTTCCTCAATAATATCCTTACTTTTATTTTCAGCTGTTTCTAAAATTTCCTTAGCCTCTAATTTAGCTTCATCAATAATTCTTTGAGCTTCCTGTTTTATTTTTTCAATCTCAATATTTGCTTGAGCCTTAGACTCCTTAATTTTGGCAAAAGCAAGATCTTCTGCTTTTTGAACTATTTGTTTTGCTTCTTCTTCTGCCTTTTTTTTCATGTTTTCATATTCGACTTTCCATTCATTTCTCAAAACTTCAATTTCTTGCCTTATATCATCTAAAGTTGGACCTTTGTATGAAGAAACACCTTCAAGCTTTTCACCAGTTTCAGATACTTCTTCTTTTGATTTTAATTTTGGTGCAGGAATAATAAATTTCTTATCGATTTTTTTAATTTCGTAATTTTTTAAAACATTCTTTGCCATTTCAACTTCCAAAAATTAATATATTATTTCATCTTCACTACCACGAGATATAGTAATTTCACCTGCTTGTTCAAGTTTTCTTATAATAGATACAATTTTCGATTGAGCTTCTTCTACATCTTTTAATCTTATAGGTCCCATAAATTGCATATCTTCTTTTAACATTGTTGCACCGCGTTTAGACATATTTCTAAATATTTTATCCTGTACCTCTGCCTCAACATTTTTAAGTGCCTTAGCCAGATCATTTGTATCAACTTCACGTAGTAATCTCATAACTGAACGATCGTCAAGCTGAACAATATCTTCGAATACAAACATATTCTTCTTTATTTCTTCTGCAAGCTCTGGATCTTCTTCTTCCAGCTTTTCCAGTATATTTTTTTGAGTGGTTTGATCTGAAGAATTAAGAATATTGACTGCTGCAGGAACTCCTCCAACACTGGCAAATTCTTCAGATGCAATAGCAGAAATTTGACGTTCCAGAATTCTTTCTACTTCTCTTACAATTTCAGGTGAAGTTCTATCCATTTTGGCAATTCTTCTTGTAACATCTGCCTGTAAAGTAGGATTAAGCTGTTGAAGAATTGTTGCAGCCTTTTTTTGATCTAAATAAGATAGAATGAGAGCAATTGTTTGTGGATGCTCATTTTGAATAAAGTTGATCAGGTGTTGTGGATCAGTTCTTCTTGCAAATTCAAATGGTCTTACAGCCATCGTAGTCGTTAATCTATTAATAATATCAACTGCTTTTTGAGAACCAAGAGCTTTTTCAAGAAGTTCTTTGGCATAATCAAGCCCACCAGTAGTTATGAAGTCCTGAGCCATCATCAATTCTTGAAATTCCATGAGAACCTTATCTCGTTCTTCTGGATCCACTTTTTCAATTCTGGCTATCTCATATGTTATAGAATCTACTTCTTCCTCTTTTAAGTATTTTAAAACCTGAGATGCTACTTCAGATCCAAGAGTAACAAGAAATATAGCTGCTTTTTTCTTACCTGTTAATTTGGTTTTTTCTTTTGTTTTTGGTGCAGCTTTTCCCATTTTATTCCTCTTAAAATTTATTTTTTAATATTCTAAATTTATAACTACTTAATATTTCAATTTTAAATAATATTAACTAATATCCTCAGCAAGCCATGTTCTAATGAGCTTGGCAACTTCTTCAGGATGCTCTCTTGCAACATTAATGGCATTTTCTTGCATTTCAAGTCTTGCCTTTTCTTCCATAGAAAGTTCAACTTCAATTCCTTCTTTTTCAGCAGCCCGAAGTGCTTTTTCTCTAAGTTCTTGTTGTTTTCTAAGTAATTCTTCCTCCTTGAGTTTCTTTCTCCTTTGAATTTCAGCAGAAATGACTCTATATAAAACAATAATCAATAAGAAAACCAATATAGATACAAAAGAGGTTATCAATGCCTTTCTAAGCAATTCTTTCCTTTTAATAATTGCATCCTGTGCTGCAAACTCGGCATCATGATTAAATGGGATATTCTGAACAGTCACCATATCTCCTCTGGCTTTGTCATAGCCAATAGCACCCTTAACAATTTCTTCTATCTTTTTTATCTCTTCATCAGATAAAGGAGTATATTTTCTTTTATATCCAAGTTTAACTTTATCTACAACAAGATTCCCCTTATTATCCACTTCTATATCCCATATTCCATCTACCATTACTGAACATGTAATTTTATTAATCTGATATGGAGTCAAAGAAGAAATAACTTTTTCTCTTGATAATTCATAATTTTTAGTTTGCTGATTCTCATTGACTACAACAGAACTCGGTAAAAGTTCTTTATAACCGGGAGGAACATTTGGTTCTGTACCGGGTGGTCCTTCTGGAATAGTTTGAGGTCCTTTGTATTCTTTTTGAATCGTTTGTTCTGATATTGTTACATTTGGAACAACAATTGAATCATCGTATGGAGTACTGGGATTATCTTCTTTTATTACAACTGGTATGATTTTATTTGCTTCACTTTGAATTTGATCAAATCTGATATCTATATCTAGCTGGATATCTATCTTATTTTTGCCTATTATCTTTTGAAGTTGATCTCTTATCCTTTGCTCAATTTTAACTCGTTCTCTTTCTTTTATCTGAAGTTGCTGTTTGACAATGTCAAGATATGCAGTATTGTCCTGTGAACTAAAATCAGATACAATATTACCAGAAGGATCTGTAATTACTACATTTTCTTCCTTTAGCCCAGGTATGCCAAAAGCTACCAGTTTTTTAATACCTTCAATCTGTTTTCTATTTTCTAAAATATTGGAATATGGTTTTGGAATTATCGTTAAAGAAGCGGTAATTTCCTGAGCTGTAGTTGAAAACAGACTTTCTTTTGGCCATGCAATATTAAGATAACATTCTTCAACACCATCTAAAAGCTTAAGTTGCCTTTCAATTTCTCCTTTTATTGCTCTTTTAAGATTCACATCTCTTTCAAAATCAGTTGTAGTCCATTTTTGAGTATCGAAAAGTTCCCAACCAGTAACATTATTCGGTATTATACCCTGTTGACCAAGTTTCATTCTTAAAGTTTGCGCAGTTTTTTGATCCTTTACTATTATATACTTATCATCCCTGGTAGAAAAATCTGCATTTAAGTCCTGTAATGCTTTGGTAACCTTCGCATAATCTTCTGGAGAAAGTGGTTTTTGAAATAATAGCGTTTTATCTGGTTTTGAAGAAAAAGCTATAATAACTATTAGAGCGATAACAATTATACCTATAACTGAAAATATGATTATTTTTTGTGTTTGATTTAATTTTGATAAAGATGATTTAAAGAATTCTCCAATTTTTTTGAAAAATTCACCCATACCCCCTCCCAAAAAAAGAGCAAACAAAAATCTATTCTACACCTATATTAACTCCTTTTAAATAATCAAATTAATTATAATTCCTTTTATAAATAAAACAACTTCACTAATTATCTGATATTTATTAATTCCTTATAACCAGTAATAAGCTTATTAATAACTGATTTTGTCAAATTTAATG
>JBKBTB010000104.1:0-6122 GCA_046291015.1 Exilispira sp.
AATCTTTCCGGAATTAATTTTAATGGATATAAATCTTCCAGATCTTTCAGGGCTTGATGTTACTACAAAGATAAGATCGATTCCAAATTTTGACAGGGTTAAAATTATAGCAATCACTGCCGAAGTAGGAGAGGGAGGCAGAGAAAAGGCTCTGGCTGCAGGTTGTGATGGTTTTATTCCTAAACCTATAGATTCTTCTTTTGTAAAGCAGTTAAATGAATTTTTAAGTGGTAAATATGAAAAACTGGAGAAGGATGTTGAGGTAAAGTACTTAAAACAATATTCAAAGGAATTGATAGATAAATTATTGATTAAATATGAAGAGCTTGAAAAAACAAATCAGGAACTTGAAAATACATTAAAAATTATACAGGAAGTAAATCAAAAACTTATTTTATTAAATAAGATGGAAGAAAATTTTGTGGCAATTTCTTCACATGAATTAAGGACCCCAGTTGTTGTAGTAAAAGGTTTTATAGATTTAATTGCGGATGGAGCATTTGGTGAATTAAATCCAAAACTTTTTGAAATAGTTAAGGTTTTACAGATTAATATTAATAGATTGATAAAAACAATTGAGGATATTACAAATTTTGCCAATCTTAAAGATGGATCTTCATTAACAACTTTAACAGAAGTAGATATTGTTAAATTTCTTGAATCTATTTTCAATGAATATGCTGTTAAATTTGCGGAAAGAAAGCTTTCATATCATTTTGAATCATATGTTAAAAATCCAATGGTTTATCTTGAAGCAACACTTTTCACCCAGGCTATAAATAATCTTATATCCAATGCGATAAAATATACAGCAGATTTAGGCTCTGTTACACTGGGAGTAGTGGAAGAAGAAACTCAATATAAAATATATGTTAGAGATACTGGTATTGGTATTGAAAGTCAGTTTTTAGAAAAAATTTTTGATAAATTTTTTACAATTCAGGATTCATCACATTATTTTTCAGGTGAGTATGAATTCATGGCAGGGGGAAAAGGGCTTGGTCTTTCTATTGTAAAAAATATCGCAAGAATACATCAGGGCAATACATGGGCAGAAAGTGAAGGGAAAAATAAGGGTTCAACCTTTTATTTCACAATACCAAAAGATTTAAAAAGAAAACTTGAGGAAAAATCAACTATTGTTGGTTCTGAAAAAAAGATATATGTCGTTGCATGGAAGGATGCACTGGATTATATTAATTATGATATTTATGATGTCGAGATGATGTCTATTCCTGATTTTATATTGAAATGTGATATTTTAACTCCTTCTTCATTGATTATTATTTATATTGCAGAGATATCAGAAGATATTGTCTACGATATAATTGGAAGAATTAAAACAAATGAGAAGCTAAAGATGATACCAATAATAGCAATTGATAAAAAACTGAATAATCATATAAAGGTAAAATTATATACTTTAGGCGTGGAGGAATATCTTGTTGAACCAATAGATAAGGCAAAATTCAACTCAATTTTCCAGATTTTTGCCATTTAATTCTTTTGTAAATCAATGATCTTAAATTCATTTAGTATTTTTTTAATATTATAAAGATCTTCAATATTACTTATTTTAAGTATTTTATCCTTAATATTGTTCGCACCTGGAATTTTTTTTAAAAGTGCAAGAAGAATTTTTCTACTTTCGATAATATTGCTTCTTATAAATTTGAGATAGTTTTCATCATCAAAATTTTTTTCACCATATTTTTTATTGCAATTATCATTGTTATTGAAATTATGATTTGTATTATTAAGATTTTTCGAATTAAATTTTTCAATTTTTTTATTATGATATAAATCAAAGTATTCAAGTAGATTATCAATATATTGTATTAAAAAATCTATTTTTAATTGTTTATTTGTAATGGTATATTGACCTTTTTCAATATAATCTTTTATCTTTTTGAATATAGAAGGATCTGATAATGCTGCTCTGCCAATCATAATACCACTGCAATTGTAATTATCGAGAATTTGTTTTGCAAATTCTGCATCATTTATATCTCCATTTAGTATTACCGGTATTTTATAGTTATCTAAAAGGCTTGCATATTGATAAAGTGCACTGCCAGAAAAAAACATATCTGATGTTCTCATATGAATTGTTATGAATGCAAGTCTTGCATTTTTTATTGAATCAAGTATCCGGTAAATTTCGATTTTATTAAAACCAAGTCTAATTTTAACACTTATTTTATGAGGAAAATATTCAGATAACTGGTAAATTTTTCTTGCAAAACGATCAATATCCTTAAGCCAGAACGAACCGCCTTCAGCCTTTATAACCTTTTTAACCGGACAACCACAGTTTATATCTACATTATCGCAATAATTAAAAAGTATCTCTGTGGCTCTTATAAAATCATCAGCAAGACTTCCAAAAAGCTGGATTGTGAAATTATAATTAATATTTAAAAAAGGTATTTCAAAATCATTTTTATACAAAACCTCTCTTACATGGATCATTTCAGAGAAAATTCTTGATGCACAATTTTGAGAAAACAATTTTCGTAGGGGCCAATTTGTATACCCAGCAATTGGAGCAGATAAAATATTTTTATATTTATTTTCATATAAAATCATAATTCAAATGCTTTATTAAAATTTTTATCTATAATTGATAGAAGTTCCTGTTCGCTTAAGGCTAAAAAACTTGATATAAAGTTATATGTCTGTATAATATACCAGGGCAGATTATCTTTGCCTCTATAAGGGATTGGTGCTAAAAATGGAGCATCTGTCTCGATTAAAATTTTATCTTTTGGTATAATTTTTAAGCTTTCTCTAAGAAAATCCATTTTTTTATATGTAATATTGCCGGCAAAAGAAAAAAAGGAGTTTTCAAAATTACTTAAAATTTTTTCAGTTATATTTTTATCACCACTATAACAGTGAAAAATTAAAGGCTTTTTTATATTAGAATTTTTAATTATTGAAAGAGCATCATCAAACGAATCTCTTATATGAAGCATGACCGGAAGATTTAAATACTTAGAAAGTTCAAGCTGATTTTCAAAAGAAACTATTTGCTTATCTTTTTCAAAAAATTTATGAAAATAATCAAGCCCGATTTCACCGATTGCAATTAATCTAAAATTACTTTTAGTAAAATTTTCTTTATTATATTCGTTTTTCTCTATTTCAAATGATTTATAAAAATCCAGTAATTTTTTGCAGTCATAATTTATATCAGAAAGATCATTTGGCGATGCACCAAATGTAAAAAAGATTTGAGGATATTTTAATTTATCTTTTTCATTTGATAAAATCCCGGAAAATTTTGGGAAAAAAAGAGAAAAATCATTTAATGAAGCGCTAACCTGAACTATTTTTGAGATTTTAAAAGAAGTTGCATTTTGTAAAATATTTTTTATACTTATAATGGAATTTGCGATAAGGTCAATATGACAATGTGAATCAATATACATTATAGGATCCTTTCTGTTGATTAAATTATATTTTTTGTATTAAAAGTAAAGTTATAAGTTTAAAAGAAAAAATGTTTAAATTTTTAATTTTTTTGATATTTTTTCTTGCATCTTTTATTATTTTAATAAGTAAGGTGATATGGATAAGATAATATTATAGATGAGGAAAAGTGATGAAAAGTTTTAAGAATTGGGAAAAAAGGCTTGCCAGTTCTTTTGAAAAGTTTTTAAGAAAAAGTTATGAAACTTTATCTGCAAAATGGAAGATGTTTATTAAAAAGGGAAATGAAAAAGTTACTTTAATGCTTATTCCTCATAATCAAAAAAAGATTTTTAATGTTCATATGTCCATCTTTTCAATTGCATTTTTCATTATAACAATTTCTATTCTTTTCATTGTTTTTTTCATATCGATTTCAACTCTTTCATCAACTGTTGACCAGCTTTCGCACTTTAAACTTCAATATATGAAATACAGGGCGAATTATGATGATATCATAGCCCAGATAAATGAGATTTATGATAAATTTTTACAGACAAAAAATGAAAGTTCAAAGTTAGCTTATTTTTTTCTTGGGAAAAAGAGCTGGAATCAAGGTGCCATTGGCGGACCCGATCTTGAAAAAGA
Source organism: Exilispira sp. (assembly GCA_046291015.1). GTDB lineage: Bacteria > Spirochaetota > JAAYUW01 > JAAYUW01 > JAAYUW01 > Exilispira. Next base: position 4,063 of record JBKBTB010000104.1, read on the forward strand.
TAAGCTTATGGATCCATATGAGCAGCTTGCTCAGATAAAAGAGGATGCTGAACTTTATTATAAGATTTTTAAAGAATACAATGCAAGACAGCCATTTATTAAGGAACTTGCTCAAACTTTTCCATCCAGATGGCCCTTTGTAGATGGAAGTGGAGCCATAACTTCTGGTTTTGGTTTCAGAAGACACCCTGTTTTAGGTGGAGTAATTTTTCATACTGGCATTGATATCGCATCTTTCCCTGGTGCATTAATCTGTGCAACAGCAGATGGAGTTGTCAAGTTTTCTGGCTGGAGAGAAGGTTATGGTATTGCAATTGTTATAGAGCATCCAAGAGGTGTGGAAACTTTATATGGGCATTTGATGATGTCCCTGGTTCGACCTGGAGAGACTGTAAAAAAGGGACAGGCAATAGCAAAAGAAGGTTCAACCGGACAGGTAACTGGACCGCATCTTCACTATGAAGTAAGGATAAACGGACAGGTAGTTAATCCAGAATACTTTTTGCGTCTTTATTTTGAATTGTTTTAATCTTTTGAATTGTTTTTTTAAATTGTTTTAGTGTTTTGAATAATTTTGTTAATTCAGATTTTTTTTAGTTATAAATAAATTTTTTTAAATGAGAAAAATTTATTATTTTTTAGCCTGGATAAATATTTTGTAGTTTTTTATTAATTTTTAATAAAGTATAAAGTATATTTTTCTTTTTTATGAAAAAATAGTAAGGGGAATTTTATGGCTTTAATTGAAAGTGGTACTATAGTTTCAAATATAATTTCTGAAAGTACGAAATTAAAAGGAGACTTTGAATTAGACAATGTCCTTAGAGTTGACGGTGAATTTTCTGGTTCTATAAAATCAACATCAAAGGTCCTTATAGGTGAAAAAGGGAAAGCATTTTGCAATATTGAGGCAGATGCCATAGAAATTGGTGGTATATGGGAAGGTAGTGCAAAGGCAAAGAGTCTTATAAAAGTTTATTCTACCGGTAAAGTTAAAGGGAGTCTTGAGGCTCCCAGAATCATTATTGAAGAAGGAGTCTTATTAAATGGTTCTGTTAATGTAGTGCGACAAAAATAATAGAGTTGAATAAAAAATATAATTGAATAATGAAAAATATAATTAAATAACAAAAAATATAATTTAATAATATCTGAATTATATAATTGAATGAATAATAAAATTGATTCTCTATATGAAAAATTGTAAAAATGGCTTATTTGTTGTATTTGAGGGTTTAGATAAATGTGGAAAAACAACAGCCTTGAATTCAGTAAAAGATCAATTTTTAAAAAATGGTTATAAAAATATTATTACAACTTTTGAACCGGGCGATTCGGAAATTGGCTTTAAAATCCGGCCAATTCTACTCGATGCCTCACTTCATCTTTCAAATTTAACAGAATTTTTTTTGTTTATTTCAGATAGACTCGAGCACACTCTTCAATTAATATTAAAAAAGCTTGATGGCGGGAATATCGTCATTGTTGATAGATTTCATTTTTCCACATTTTCATATCAGGTTTATCCTTCAATTTTGAAGATAAAAGGTAAAAATTATAAAGATGAAGATGAATTATTAAGATTAAAGTCTCTTATCAAAATAGATAAAATTTTTGGTAATTATCTTTTTTCTTTAATTGAACCAGATTTAATCTTTTATTTTTTTAATGATAAAAAAATTATGACAGATAAACTTGAAAAAAAAGATAGATTTGAGTCGAGAGGAGAGGAATATTTGAAAAATGTAATGATTGGATATATTAAAAGTTTTTCATATTATAAAAATTTTAAAAGAATTGTTTATAAAGTTCCTTTTTCAAATGGTATTGAAAAAAACAGGATGATGATATATGATATAATAAAATTAAATTATCAAAAGATGATCAATAAATTTAATGATAAATAAATTTTAGAAGGTTAAAAATTATGATTCCTTCAATATACAATATACTTCAAAAATTTTCCGGCAGAGATCAAAAAAAAAGTGGAAAGCTCGAAAGGGCTGCCACTATAAAAAGGGAGAACAAAACTTTTGATCAAATACTTTTCGAAAAAAGAG
>JBKBTB010000105.1:0-6085 GCA_046291015.1 Exilispira sp.
CAAGAAGATTTGGTACAAATGGCATATGGTGGGGTATTCCTATAGCCTGGATTTTTGGAGCATTTTTAGCCTTTTTATATTATAGAATGGGCAAATGGCAGAAAAAGAAAATTATACAAAAATCTTAAATAAAATCAAAATCTTAAAGTTGCTATTAATCTTTTAGGATTTAATATTAGATCCATTGCATCTATTGGTGATTTGCAGATTATTTTTGAATTTTTTACTGAATCGATGGCGCAACCCTCATTAATGCAAACAGCTGCAGAAATTTTTGCAAATTTTAGCATAAGTCTATCATTTTTACCATTTCCGCATGCAAAAACATTCTCTGTTCCAAGTTTTTTAATATAATTTCTCTTTTGAATATCCAGTCTTTTCCCTTTTAATACTACCAGTTTTACAGGTAAATTTTCAAGCTGTTCCTTTGCTTTTGAAAATGTATCAGCAGTTAAAATATGTATTTCAAGAATTTTTGAAAGTTCCATTATCTTTGACTTTATTCCATTAATTAAGAATCCATCAATAGAAAGTGTCCCTGTATAATCGCTTACAAAATACTTTAATACCACCTGTCCAAAGCCTGGAATAAAAATATCTATCATAAAATCTCTTCTTAAAATTCTCAATATTAATTTTATTTTTTGAGCTATTTAATTTTTAAATTATTAATGATTAAGTTTTAATTATATAATCGTCAAAACAAGCATTTTTTGAATTTTAACATTAATTCTACTTAAAAGTATAATATAATAATATGATTTAATAATATATCAAATGATATGGCAAAATTAATTTCAAAATACTTGACAAAAGAAAAAAATAATATATTTAAAAGAGGCATTGGGGGTGTAGCGAAGCCGGTTATCGCGCAGGTCTGTCACACCTGAGATCGCGGGTTCGAGCCCCGTCACTCCCGTTTTTTAGGGGCCCATAGCTCAATCGGTTAGAGCAATTGACTCATAATCAATGGGTTTCAGGTTCAAGTCCTGATGGGCCCAATCAATAATCTAAAAATATATACTTATCAAGATTTTAATCTCCAACAATTCATATATATATTCATATCGAATAGGGTTATATCATAAATATTTTAAATTAGTTCTATTGAATTTTGATAATTCAAATATATAATTAAGATAAATGAAAAAATTTTTGATAATTTCCTTTATTATTGTCTTATTTATATTCTTCTTGATAAATTCTTCTATTTATGGGCAAAATCAATTTATAGATAAAATTATTGTATCAATAGATCAAAATTACCCTCCTTATATATATAGATCAGAAGATGGCACCTTAAAAGGTTATCTTGTAGATTTATGGAGAGAATGGGAAAAAATAACCAAAGTAAAGGTAGTTTTATATGCCGATGAATGGTCAAAGGCTCTAAATGCAATAATGGAAGGAAAGACAGATGTTATAGATACCATATTTTATACGGAAGAAAGATCAAAAATATTTTCCTATTCAAAACCTTATGAAACGATAAATGTTCCAATAATATATTCAAAATCGATCTCAGGTATTTCAGATTATGATTCCTTAAAAGGATTTTTAGTTGGTGCGAAAGAAAAAGATGCTGCTGTTGATTATCTTAAAAAAAATGGTATTTCAAATTTAATTCTTTTCGGTAATTATGAAGATATTATAATTGCTGCAAAAGACGAAAAAATCAAGGTCTTTACAATTGACGAACCATGTGCTGTATACTATTTAAACAAATATAATATTTTAGAAAATTATAAAATTGGATTTTATTTATATAGTGGACAGTTTCATAGGGCTGTTAAAAAAGGAAATGAACCTCTTTTAGACTTTGTTGAAAAGGGATTTAGTTCTATTGATAAAAATACCTATAAAAAATTAAAAAATAAATGGTTTGGTATTCAATTTGAAAAAAAAATTTCATATAAAACAATACTTTTAATTATACTCATAATAGCTTCAATATCAATATTATATTTTATAAATTATATGGCTTTAATCGGTCTTGTAAAAAAAAGAACAAGAGAATTACAGACTGCAAATAAAGAGATAGAAAAAGAAAAGGCATTTTTAGAAAGTTTATTTAAAGTAATACCAGATATTATCTTTGTTTTTGACGAAAAATTAAATATTACACTTTCTTTTTTCCCGAAAAATTATGAAAAATATAGGGATAAAATAGAAAAAGAATTAATCAGTAACTTTTCTAAATATCTTAAAGATGAGCAATTAAATAATAAAAATGAAAAAAATATTATTTCTTTTCAATCCAATTTAAATCTTGATGATCAGATTATTTCTTTTGATATTAGAATTATTTTTTCAAAAGAAAATTTTTATCTTCTTTTAGCAAGAGATATAAGTGAAAAACTGATAATAGAAAAAAATATCTACGAAAAACAAAAACTTGAAATAATTGGAACTTTAGCTTCCGGGCTGGCTCATGATATTAATAATGTTTTACATTCAACTTTAAGTATATCTTCTCTTATCAAGTTGATGCTGGATGAAAGTAGTTTGTCTAAGGAAAGCCTGTCTGAATATGCTGAAATATTAGAAAAATCAGCTTTGAAAGGCTCAACAATTGTTTCAACTCTATTAAATTTCTCCAAAGATAGCAAGGGGCAAAAGTCAAATTTTGACCTAAAAAAAACAATTGAAAACTCTATAGAAATTTTCAATATGAAATTTAAAAAAAAAATTTCAGTACACTTTCTTACAAACTTGAATGATGCAAATATTTATGCCGATGAAAATAATATAATGCAGATTATTATTAATCTATTGATTAATTCATATGAATCATATGAAAGAAAAGATTTACTTGAAAATGCAATTGTAAATATAAGATTAAAAAGAACTGATGATTTTTATAAAATAGAAATAGAAGACTTTGCCGGAGGTATTAAACCAGAAATTCAGGATAAGATTTTTAATCCTTTTTTTACAACAAAAGGACAGGGTAGAGGAATAGGGATAGGTTTAACAGTTGTAAAAAAAATTATTGATGAACATAAAGGAAGAATTGAATTTATAAGTAAAACTGATTCTGGTACCACTTTTTCAATTTATCTGCCTTTTAAACATTTAGATAATAACAAAGTAAATGAATATATACCTGTGTTGATTCCAGAAGATATGACATTGTTGATAGTTGATGATGATTTGAGTGTATTAAATGTCACAAGAAAAAATTTTGAAAAAAGATTTTTTAATATTTTAACGGCAGATAACATTGAAAAGGCTAAAAAATTATTTTTAGAAAATAAAGATAAAATAAAATGCTGTATTGTCGATCTTGTTATGCCAGAAATGGATGGTATTCAACTGTTAAAATTCTTTGTATCAAATGGTTATGATGGCCTTTCCATAATATCAACAGGTTACAAAGATGATCCAAGATTAGCTGAAAACAAAGAGATAAAAATAGATTATATAATTGAAAAGCCATATAAATATGATACTCTTGCTCAATTAATCCTTGACCTATCAAACAGGAGAAATCCTAAATGAAAGAAAAAAAGTTACCTTATAAACCTTTAGTAGCAACAACAAGGGGAGAAATCATAGAAAATATTCATTTTGGCTCATATTGTATAATGGAAAAAGTCGATGGAATTTTATATTCCTATGGGGATCATCGTAATATTATTTATTCAAGGTCGACAGCAAAACCATTTCAAGCTTTAGCAGTTATTTTAAGCAAAGCTTATGAAAAATATAACTTTACATCAAAAGAACTGGCTATTATCTGCTCCTCTCATTTTGCAGAAAAAGAGCATATTCAGCAGGTATTATCAATACTTACGAAAATTGGGCTTGATGAAAATGCTCTTTTAACTCCATTTACATATTCAAGATTTTCTAAAGTAAAGGAGATGCAGCTTGTTTCTGGACAAAAGCCTTCAAAATTATATAGTGATTGTAGTGGTAAGCATGCTGGAATGCTTTCAGTATGTAAAATAAAAGGTTATCCACTTGAAAATTATGTTTCACCAAAGCATCCTCTACAGAAAGAAATAATGAAAATCATCTCCATTATATATGGTTTTGAAGATATTAAGGTTGGGATTGATGGTTGTTCTGCTCCTGTTTTTGCAGTTCCTCTTCAATCTTTAGCAAGATCTTATTTAACCTTAATATCATGTAAACTTGATGGTAAGCAAATGGAAATTGCAAGAAAATATGGATATTCAATAGATGAAATTGAAAATGCTTTGAAGATAATAAAAAATTCTATTTTAGAAAATCCTCAAATGATAGCTGGAAATGAAGGTTTATGTACATTATTAATTTCACTGTATGGTGGATCCTGTATTGCAAAGGTGGGAGCTGCTGGTTTATATTGTGCAGGTATAAATGATTTTACAACAAAAAAAGATATTTCAATTGCATTGAAAATATCTGATGGTTCTATCGCTGCTGCTGAATTTGCACTTGTTTCAATATTATACAGGCTTAATATACTTCCTTCAAGCAGATCGAAATATATAGATGAAATACTTTTTAAAAAAAACTTAAATGAACATAAAAAACCGGTTGGAGAATACAGGTTTTTGGATGATAAGCTTTCCCCATTAATCAATTTATTATAATTTTTAAGATATTTCATAATTATTTTTAGGTAAATTTTATAATAATTCTTTCTAACTGTCCAATAATTATTTATAATAATTCAATTGACATCATATTAATTTTCTTTATCTTGTAGTTGGAATATATTTATGAGTATTGTTGAGATTGTAATATCTGTTCTTTTACCAATATTTTTTGGATATTTTTTAAAATTAATAAAAGTTATTTCATCAGAAGATGCTATAACTATAAGAAAATTTATAGTTAAAGCATCTGTTCCTTTTATTATTTTTAAGAATTTATATACAGCAGATGTTGGTGTTTTCAGTCAGATTTTACCTAATCTATTGGGATTTATTATTGTTTCAATTATTTATACAATTTTTTCAAATTTTACTGCCAAATTTGTTTCACAAGACATAAAACAGTCAAGAGCTTATTCAATTGCAACTCAGTTTGGAAATTATGGATATCTTGGATGGGGCATAATGTATTATTTCTTTGGGGAAGGAGGCTTTACTCGAGCCGTTTTTTTCTCAATGTTTTTCTGGCCTGTTTTTTTAATTCTTGGATTTTTGATGATATTTTTAGAGACGAAAAGCAGCTTATCAAGTAAGGATTTTTATAAAGCACTTTTAAAAAATGCGACAATACCCATACTTGCAGCAATTTCTGGTCTTGTTTGTAATCTTTTGAAAATAAAGTTTCATCCAGTATTAAAAGATTTTATCTTCACATTTGCCTCATTTACAATACCTATGATTTTGTTTTCTATTGGTCTTGATTTTAAATTGAAAATAGATAAAGCAAGATTTAAAATAGCATTTTTTTCAAGTTTTGTTCGACTTATGCTTGGAATTTTGTTTGGTTTTGTAACAGTTTTGATTATAAGCATTATTTTTAAAATAGATGAGCTTACTTTTAAGGTAATTCTATTAGAAACTGTGATGCCTACAGCAACTATGTCTGCATTTTTTTCTGATTTTATAGATATGGATAAACAGCTTCTTGCATCAACTCTTACACTATCAACATTGCTTTCACTTATTACATTACCATTTTGGTATTTTTTAGTTCAAACTCCTTATGTTACAAGACATATTTTACCATACTTTATAAGATAAATATTTTTATTATTAATTCTACTGGCAAGATAAAAATTTAGCGATATTAGAAAAAAAATATGGAAATTAATTATAATATAAAAGATATTAATTTCATAAGAAAAGGTAATGGAAAAAAGGTATTACTTTTACATGGCTGGGGAGTCGATTCAACAATTTATCTAACTGTTTTTCAATACCTGTCTAAATCTTACGATACAATTGCTGTAGATTTCCCTGGCTTTGGGAAATCTCCAATCCCAGCTGCTGACTGGGGGATATATGAATATGCCGATATTATTTATTGGTTTATAAAATATAATAATTTCTATCCATGTTCAATAATAGGTCATTCCTTTGGGGGAAGAATTGCAATAATTTTAGGGTCAAAATATTCAGATATTTTAGATAAAATAATT
>JBKBTB010000106.1:0-6039 GCA_046291015.1 Exilispira sp.
TTTTACCGAAAGTTCAATAGGAAAACTTCTTTCTTCAAGAGCATTTGGTTCAGCATTGGTAACATTGCCAGCTGCATTTATTCTTGCCAGAATAAACTTAAGATTGTTATTTACACTGGTTCCTGTTTTTACAAGTTTTTTTTATATATCGATTGCAGTAAATAATAATTTTAGCTTGATGGTAACTTTAACATTATTAACCGGTGCTTTTTCCACATTTTTTTCAGTTGCAGCCGGCCCTTTTATTATGAATAATACCAAACTCGAACATCAAATGCATTTTTTTTCACTAAATGGTGCAATTGGAATGCTAACAGGAGTATTTGGAAATATAATTGGTGGTATATTAAGAGATATCGTATTAAATTTTACTAAAATAGAAATATTATCTTATAAGATTACCATAGGGTTTGGAGCATTGATAATACTTTTTTCAACCTTAACATTTTCTAAAATCAAATATTCGAAGATCGAAAAAACTAAAAACTTAAATTTTTTTGATGTAAGTAACTGGAAAATCTATTTTAAGCTATTACTTCCAGCATTATTCATCGGTATTGGAGCTGGTTTAACAATACCTTATATAAACCTTTACTTTAAAAATGTATTTAAAATGACAGATAGCCTTATTGGAATAATTTACGGAATCAGCCAATTTTTCACATTTTCTGGTATAATGCTGGGACCAATCTTAGCAAGAAAACTTGGTAAACCTTTAACCATAGTTGTAACTCAGGCTATAAGTATTCCTTTTATTTTAATTATAACATATATTAAAAATCCAATTTTTGTAGTTTTGGCTTTTTTTCTAAGAGGCACTTTGATGAATATGGCATCTCCATTATCTGATAACTTTGCTCTTGAAAATGTTCCAAAAAATGAACAATCACTCATGAATGCATTGAAAATGTTTATATGGACTTCTTCGTGGATGATTTCAGCAAGAATTTCTGGAAGTACAATTGAAAACAAAGGGTTTGCTTTCTCTTTTACACTAACAGCTATTTTATATGCAATTTCGACTTTGTTTTTTACATTATTTTTTATAAAAATTCCTAAAAAAATCGATAAATCATAATATAATTAATAATTTTATTGTTTAGTTTTATAAAAACTATAATTCATATCTATAAATTAAAAAGTATAAAGGTTAATATAAAATGATTATAATGAAGATATTCTTTTCAACTCTTTCGAGGATGTATGTTATAAAGGTAAATATTAAATGATTATAGGTATTGGAATAGATATTGTTGATATTGAAAGATTTTCAAATTCACTTTCTCAGGAAGGATTTATAGATAGATTATTTACTGAAAAGGAGATAAATCAGGCAAAAAATTATACCTTGATCAGAAAAAATGAATATTTCGCAGGAAGATTTGCATTAAAAGAAGCTTTTTTTAAGTCAATTGGCACTGGTGTAAGGGTTCATTCGTTAAAAGATCTTGAAATTGTTAATGATGAATTGGGAAAGCCACAATTATTCTTAAAAAACCTACTGGCAACAATATATCCAGAAACTATTTATAATATTCATGCTACAATTGCCCATGAAAGAAAATATGCTGTAGGATTTGTAATAGTGGAAAGAAAAAAATAAAAATATTATAAATTTAAGGAAGTTAATTATGTCAGATAATGAAAATTTTGATCTGGAACAAGAAAAAGGTGAAGATTCATCTGCTAAGGTTTCTTACTTTTCAAAGGATGAAACTTTATGCCCTATATGTGAAGAAAAATTTAAGATAGAAAAAATGCTTTCTGGAAGAGGCAGACTCAATGCTGGTAATCTTACAGACGAACTGAGAAGATTATATATCCCTACTCCTAAATATGGGGTTGTAAATCCTCTTTATTATATAATAGTTACCTGTCCAAACTGTTTTTACAGCGCTTATGAACAGGATTTCAAAAATATTTCTCCATCAAATATCGATAAACTTCGAAATGATATCGTCAAAAGGAAAAAATTTGTATATGATAGTTTTGGACCAGTTGATTTCAAAAAAGAAAGAACTGCTTTAGAGGGAATGGTATCTTTAATAATGGCTCAATATAGTTATGCTTTTTTCCCTCAAAAAGTTGCTCCAACAACCAAAATTGCAATTTCTGCATTAAGAGCAGCATGGCTTGCATCAGATCTTGAAAAGGAAAAAAAAGATAAATTTTATACAGAATTAAAAAATTCTTTATATAAAAAGGCATATATTTATTATTCTAAAGCATATACCTTGCTAAATAATGGCAAAGAAAATGTTGAAGCTGCTGGATTTTTAGGACCTGATCTTGATAAAAACTATGGTTTTAATGGTTTTTTGTTTTTATATGGTGTATTGCTTTATAAATATGGACTTAGTGAAATTGAAGATAAAGCAGAGAAAATAAGACTGGCAAGCGAAGTTAAATCAATTATTGGTAGAATTTTTGGTTCAGGGAAGTCAAGCAAAGAAAAAAATGTTCAATTTCTTGATATGGCAAGAGATCTATATGACAAGTATTCTAAATTCATAGCTTCACTTGAAAATTAATAATAATAGATAATTAAGATACCATTGTATATTGGGAAGGAAAATAAGCCACATATATCTTTTTGAAAATTAATAATAATAAGTTAACATCTCTTATGGAAAATTTTAGTTTTTTTAATTATTTAGCTTATATTTCATATAATGGATTTGAATATTCTGGATTTCAGATTCAAAAAAAAGAAAATTCAGTTCAAAATCAAATTGAACAGGTACTTTACAAATTAAATAAAAAATTCTTAGATGAAAATGAAGTCAAGAATAATAAAATGATCAATAACCTTTTAAGAATACAATTTGCTGGAAGAACAGATGCTAAAGTTCATGCTATTGAAAATGTAATATCTTTTTCATCTTTTAAAAAATATTCTACTGAAAAATTAATTGAGATTTTTAATAATAATTTACCGGTAAGCATTAGATTTAATAAAATCATTGAAACAGATAAGAGAATCAATCCAAGATATCTAGCTGTTGAGAGAGTTTATATTTATATAATATATAAGGGAAATAAATTTCTTCCTTTTATAAAGAATTTTGTTTACCACTATAAAAATTATATAGATATCGCTAAAATGAAAATATCTTTATCTTTGTTCAATGGCACCCATAATTTTATAAATTTCACGACATCTTTAGAAAAAAGAAATCCAGTAAGAACAATATATGATACGAAAGTAATGGAAAAAGATAATTTTATCTTTATAATTATTCGAGGAAATTCTTTTCTTCATAAGCAGGTAAGATTTATAATAGGAACAAGCCTTTTACACGCAACAAATAAAATTGAAATTGACTATATTAAACAACTTCTCAATCCTGAACCTCTGTTAAAAGAAAATTTTCCAAAAAAATCTTTATTTGTTGTCCCTGCTGAAGGTTTATACCTTGCAAAAGTCAGGTTTCAAAACGATCCACCAGTAGATTATGAAGAATTCAATCTTGCTAATTTTTTAATAAGCTAAATTAATTTTTACAGCATTTATTTTAATATATAAATACAAATAAAAATTTCTAAATTATTAATTTTTATTAAATCAAATTTATTTGACTAAATTTATAAATATGCAAAATAAATTCATACAGGATAATGTTTTCAAAAAATTGAATAAAATTTAATCTTCACTGCTAAAAATTGGAGGAATCTATGTCAAAAACATCAATTACTGAAATTATTGAAAGTGAAATTGATACCGTTCTAGCAGAAGATATTGATTTTACTGGTGAATTAAAATTTTCTAAATCATTGATGATAAAAGGTAAATTTGATGGCAAAATAAATGCAGATGGACATCTTTTTATCGGTCCAAATGCTTATGTTAAAGCTGAGATTAGAACCGGAAAACTTACATGCTACGGCAAAATAGATGGACCGGTATTTGCAAAGGAAAGAGTCGAGCTTTCAAAAGAATCTATTTTGAATGGAGATGTTACCACACCAGATATAATAATAGAATCTGGATGCAAATTCAATGGAAGATGTATAATGGATGAAAAGCACCAGCAACAACATAACCAGCAACCTCAAAACCAGCAAAATCCTGGTTCAAAAAAATAATAATTAAAAATATCAAAAATAAAGATAGAAAAAATTAAAGATCAGTATAGAAAATAAGATTAAGTAAAAAATAAAACAGCAATATAGCAAATAAAAATATATATAAAATAATGATAAAATTTAAATTATAACACCAAAGATTAATCCAAAAGTAATACCAGGAAGAGGCAACTCGCCAAATATATAAATATATGTTATCTGTGGTTCTATATAAAATCTTTCAAAACCAGTTATCAACCATTTATAACCAATATCAAATTCAATTCCCCAATTAATACTTCTATTGTCATTTATTGAACCATAAAGTACTATGTAATTTATTCCAGCAAAAAAATCTGAATATTTTTTAGGGTTAAAATAAAACTTAAATCCCTGAAGATAATATATTAGCCAAATTGCAACATCATAAAAATTCATATATACAATTTTACCATATAAAGAAAATCCGAAGTTTATGTTAATCTCATAACCAGCTCCTATGCCAATTCCACCAGCATCAATTGACATTGTAAGTGGTTTTAAATCTAAAAAAAAAGATAAACCTTCGGCAAATATTTTTTGGGAAGGCAAAAGTATAAAAATTAATAATAAGATAAAAAAGAGAATTATTAAATTTTTTTTGTTTTCCATTTATAATCCTTTATTTATAAATTTTATTTTTTAATTTAAATATTACAAAATTTTTTTCTTTCACTTACTTAAATTTATTTTAGAATAAAATATTAAATTTTCCAGCATTCATGTTTTTTAATATTTTTGCCGATTTTTTTAATATGAAAAAGAAAAAAGGGTTTTTTAATATCTTAAACAAAATAAAAAGATTTTTTGGAAAACAATTCATTCAAATAGCAATGCTTTTATTATCTTTTATCATCTTTTTTTCAGTACTGATTTTTATTATAGAACTTGGCAAAAATGAAGGTATTAATAATATTTTTGATGCTATCTATTACATAGTTATATCCATTACTTCTACAGGTTATGGTGATATTGTTCCAAAAACAAGTATAGGTAGAATTGTCATAATGATAGGTATACTCTCAGGATTACTAACAATTTCCCTATTTACTGGAACATTTGCATCAATACTGGTTGATATGCAACTTAAAAAGCAAAGAGGAGTCGTTGCAATGAAAAGAATAAATAATCATTTTGTAATTTGTGGCTGGAAATCAGATTTTGTTGGACTTTTAAAGCAAATTTTATCTATAAATTCAGAGCTTGACCCCTCAGAAATTGTAATGATAAATAACGAAAATCCAGAAACAATTCAAAGTATATTGTCTGAAAGTGAATTTCGAGGAATAAATTACATCCATGGTGACTATTTTGATGAAAATATATTAAAAAAGGCTTCTATAGAAACAGCTTCTCAACTTTTAGTTCTGGCTGATGATACAGGAAGATATTCTCAAAGTGAAATTGACTCCAAAAATGTCATGACTGTTTTAATTGCAAAATCATTAAATAAAGAGATTTACACATCTGTTGAGATTTTTGATACTAAATTCGAAAATTCACTTAGAAAGGCATATTGTGATGAAATTATTTTATCCAAATATACCACACATCTTCTTATATCTCAATCATCTTTGAAAAAGGGATTTTCTCAGGTATTTGATGAACTTATAAATCCTACTAAAGGAAGTCAGCTAAAATCTGAAATGATATCCGACAGATTTATTGGAAAAAAGTATAAAGAATTGTTTGATGAATATTTAAATAAAAATCTTTTACCTATAGGGATAATTGAAAATGCTGGAAATGTATTTTTGCGAAAGAAAAAAGCATTAAAAGAAGCACAAAAAACACCAAACATGGAAAAACTTGTAAAAAACTTGAAAAGAATAAAAACATTAAGAGCAAATGATCCATTTTTTAATCCCCCTTTTGATTATATAATTAAAGAAGATTCAGCAATCCTTTATATAACTAAAAATATTACAAAAGAAC
>JBKBTB010000107.1:0-5885 GCA_046291015.1 Exilispira sp.
ATTAGAAGAGAACCATTTAATAAATTCAATTCTATTTCAAATTTAAGATTAACAATAGATACTTACAAAGATTATCAGACTGCATGTAATATAATAAAAAATTATGAAAAAAAAAAGAAAGAAATTTATTTAATTGACCTGGATGATATTGAAAAAATATATAAAAAAAAGAAATATGAGCTTGAAATTAATATTGATGAGATTCAAAAAAGTTATAATGATTGAATAAAAAAAGAAAGAAAATATTTGGAAAATAAAATAAAATGAAAATTCTTCAAATTGCTGGATTTGGGAAAAAATTTGGCTCTGGACATTTTGTAAGACAAAAAATTCTCAAAAATATTTTAACCGATATTGGTTATGAAACAGTTCTTTTAAAAATTGAAAAGATTGATGAGATATATAAGATTGATATTAAACCCTTTGATATAATTATCAAAGATGCAAGAGAATCAAATGAAAAACTGGATCTCTTTTTCGATGATAAATGTGTAATAACTTTAGATGATTTTTATATTCCTCAAAAATACAGGGGTTATAGATTTTTCTGGAATTCTATTCCATCTTTAAAAGATTTTGGAAATATTAAATCATTATCTTATTTACTGATTCGAGATTTTCCAGAATCGAATTTCGATTCTAATTGTAAAAAATATGATATTATTGTTAATTTTGGAAATCTAGATCCTTACAATTTATCTTATAAAGTTGCAAAGATTTTAAATAAAAACTTTGAATTAATAAAAGATAAATCAATTGTTTTTGTATTGCCTGAATTAGTTTATAAAAAAATAACTACAAAAAAACATAGAACAGTTTTTTCAAATTTTGATATTATCAAAGTCAATAATAAAGATTACTATGATAAATATTATATAAATATAGTTTTAAACTCAAAAACAGTTATTACACATTATGGATTATTTTTATTTGAATCTATTAGGCTAAAAAAAAATATTATACTGGTTTCTCCAACCTTTTACCATGAAAAACTGGCAAAAAAATATTTTAATCAATTTCATGTAACAGAAAAGAAAAAAATAAATCAAAAAAAACTTATTGATTTAATTCATGCAAATAATACAAATGATAATCTAAATTTTAAAATAGAAACATCGGGCACTTATTGTTATGATGTTAATGAAAAAAATCGTATTAAAGATTTTATTCATAGAATTTTAATATTTATTAAAGATAACTACCTGTATTTTTTTAATAAATGTCCTGTTTGCGATTCTAAAAATGCAAAAATTGTTTATTCTTCTGAAAAATATCATCTTTTACTTTGTAAAAATTGCAAAACCATTATAAAAGAAAATGTTGATCAGCAATTTTTAAATTTTGACACAAAAGAAAAATATTATTTTGATGAATATAAAAATACATACGGTAAAACATACTTAGAAGATAGAGAAAATATTAAAAAATTGAATAAATTGAGGATATTCAATATTTTATCAAACTTAGAAGATAGAGAAAATATTAAAAAATTGAATAAATTTAGGATATTCAATATTTTATCGAATCCTAAAAAAAGACAAAAAAAGAATAAAGAGATGGTTTTCAACTTTTATTTAATCAAAGCCATAGATTTTGGAGGTGCATTAGGTTTTTTTTTAGATGATTTAAAGGAAGAGCTGGAAAAAATTAACAAAAAACTTGAAGGCTATATTATTGAAACAAACAGTTATGCAATAGACTTTTGCAAAAATAAAGGTTATAAAACCTTTATTAAAATAAGTGATATAGATAAAGAACTTGAAAATTCATTTGATTTAATTTCATTTTGGTTTTGTATAGAACATATAAAAGAATTTAATCAAATATTTATAAATGTAAAAAAACTATTGAAAAAAGGAGGCTTAATCTGTCTTAGTTTCCCATCTCAATTTGGTCCTATGTTTTACTTTAAGAAAAACAGAATAAATTATTTTAAGACAAGACCCGAGGATCACTATTATGATTTTAACCCCAGAAGTTTTTCAAAATTACTTAAAAAACAAGGCTTTAAAATAATAAAAATTAGAATACCAAACTTTCATTATGAAAGATTTAGCAAAATATTTCCTTTTTTTTCTAAAATTATTGGCGAAAAATTATATAACTTTATATGTGGTCTAATTTATTTCGGGGATATATGTGAGATATATGCAATTAAAATGTAGTAATATAATTTACTTATTGTTTGTTATTAGCTTTGTTATTAGCATTGTTTTTTTGCCATTTTCTATTAAAACTCTAGCTCAAAACAATATAACCTTCAACTATAATCTATTATTAAATGATTTTGAAATTTCTATTAATTATAACCATATAGAAGATATTTTTATATTAATAAAGCAAAATTCCGTGGATCAATTGTTATTTGATAATTCTGGATTATGTATATATAAATATAAGATAATCAATGTTTTTAAAAAAATAATGATAATAAATGGAAATTTAATTGTACCGGAAGAACTTGTTTATGAGCTGTATAATCTATTTTTTATACCTTATAAAAATAAGGCTATTTATGATCAATGGTATGATGAATATAGAAAAAATTTAATAAAAACTACTTTTGATAATCAAAATAAAGAGAATAAGGAAGATAAAGGTGAAAAACAAGATAAAGAAGATGATAAAAACAAAGAAAATAAGGATGATAAAGCAAATATTGATGAAAAAGAAAATAAGATTATAGATGATGATACAACACAGATACAAAAAGAAATGATCACCTATTATTCTTTTGCCCAGGCGAAAATGGTTGATTTTAAAGTAATTTCTTTTATTGTAATTGATGCAGGACATGGTGGGGAGCAACCTGGTGCAGTTAATGGTAAAATTTATGAAAAGGATATTAATCTCAAAGCAGCTTTATATCTTAAAAAGGTGCTAACAGCAAAATTCCCTTATCTTAATATATATCTTACAAGAGAAAAAGACACTACTTTAAGTCTTGAGGAAAGAGTAAAATTCGCAAATAAATATTTAACAGATACCAAAACAGGTATATTTATATCTTTGCACGCAAATGCAAATCCCTATTCAGCAAAGAAAAGTGGTATAGAAATATATTATCTTGATTATGATGTAATAGATGAAAAGATTAAAGATTTAGTAAAATATGAAAACAAAGAAGCTGCAGAATCAAATTTAACCTCTATTATAAACAGATTGTTAAATGAACAGCTAATTTTTGAATCTTCAAAATTGGCAAATTACTGTTATAATGCAATAAAAGAAGGAGTTACCATAATCAATGTAAATTTTTATAAAGGAGCTCCATTTTATGTTCTTGCATATTCGGAAATGCCTGCAATATTAGTTGAAATGGGTTATATTACAAACCCTGATGATTTAAAAATAATGCTATCCGAGAATTTTTTAAACTCTTTAAGTCAATCTTTGAGTAAAGGCATAGAACAATTTATAAAGGAGTATACAATAAGTGAAGGATTTAAAAAGATACAATAATAGTATTAAAATTATTTTTATCATTTTTTTAATTATTTTTATTTATGTTTTATTAAGCAATTTATTTATAATAACCAGAGCTAAATTTTTTTATTTAAGATCAGATCTTACAATTAAAAGCGAATATCAAATAATTCCGGATAAATTAAATCAATTACAATTTGTTAGATATTATTTTTCAGGTCCTATTGATGTTAAAAAATTTAAAAAAGATATTTTCCAACAATTGGAAATCGAAAAAGTAATATATATAAACAATATCTGTAAAATTGTCTTATCCAAAAATTCAAGTTTAATTTTTTTAAATTATCAAGATGATATTAAAGAAAAAATCTCTAAGGCAACCCTGCTTACATTAAAATCAAGTAAGTTATTTAAAGATATAAAGGCTATAGAATTTTTTATTTTTGATAAAATTAAAGTATATTCTTTTAAATTATAAGAGTAAATATTTGAAAAAAAATTAATATGAATTATAAATAATTAAGTGAAAAATATTTAATTTTTAGGGAGGGGATTTCCGATATTATGATTAAACAAAAAGGAGCTGAAAAATGAAACGATGGAATTTAATTTTTTCAATAATCCTAATTTTCCTCTTCGCAACTCCTGTTCTCGCAGAAAGAAATATCTTAATCGACTTTAACAATTTAGCTAATACAGAATTAGATATTGTCAAAATAGCTGGACCAAATGTTTTCCAATCTGTTAAAACTGAAGAGGAAAGAAAAAATCTTCTTATCAGTCTTGAACCCAAGAATTGGGAGGTAATATTATCCCCTTCTTCAAGAACTATTGAAAACATTACTCTTTCATTTGTTAAAACAGTTAAAGTTGACAGGGGCCAATATGCTGGTCAAACTGTTTTAGGAGCAAGAATTCATTTCCCAAAAGAAAAGTATAACTCCTGGGCAAAAATTATCCCTCCATATGAGATACCTTCTTATGAACAAGCAGATGCTAATGACACAATAGGTAACAAATATGTTGGAAAAGGTGTCCTCAGAAATGTAGGCGCTATTAAAAACATCATGGTTACCGTTAGAGGATTAAATTTTCCTCATTCTCTGACTGTTAGATTAAAAAACCAGAACGATGAGTTAATTGATTTCTTTGTTGGTTATCTCGATTTTACAGGTTTTATTACAATTACGATAGATAACCCAAATTATATTTCAGATGTTAGAAAGAGAATGTTGAAAAAATATCCTCTATATCCAGTTGAAGAGCCATATATTAAACTTGATTCTTTTATTATCTATAGACATGGCGATCAAATTGGTGGAGATTTTTTGGTATACATTAAATCTGTTGAAATGATTTATGATCTTGCTATTCTCAAAATGGAACAGGAAATTGATGATGAAGCAGTCTGGCATATTCTTGCAGACAGAAGAGAAGCTAAGAAAAGAGCTGAAGCTGCAAGAGTTGGTATTATACAACTTCTAAGATGGGAAGAACAGCAGAAGATGGCAACAGAATCTGCAACCGATCAGCCTAAACAATAATATAATTTAAAAGAACTAAAAAAGAGCTGTCTTATAATCTATAGACAGCTCTTTTTTTTTATATTGAAAAATTATTAATTTTATCTATTTTAAAGCGTAGTATTTTAGTAGATTGAGGTAAATGGTGAATTTATTTTCCAGACTAAAAGAATTATTTAATAAAAATGAAGATATCCCTATTTTTGAAAAAAATCTTCTTCTATCTGATTTTGATTATTCTTTAACAAAAGAGATCATAGAAAGGTTAAAAAAAATTAATAAGGAAGATAGATCTGAAGCATTTAAAAATATCTTAAAAGAATATTTAATAATAAAACCATATAATTTTTTAAAAGACAGATTAAATATTTTAATAATTGTTGGTGTAAATGGTGCAGGAAAGACAACGGCTATCTCTAAAATAGCAAATTTTTATAAAAAAATTGGTTATAATATTATAATTTCAGCTGCTGATACATATAGAGCTGCTGCAATAGAACAATTAAATCATTGGGCTGAACGATTAAACATTAAAATAATAAAACAAAAGCAAGGAGCCGACCCAGCTGCCGTTGTGTTTGATTCAATAGATAGTGCTGTAGTATCGGATAAAAAAGTTAACTTATTGATTATCGATACTGCTGGTAGATTGCAAAATAAAGAAGAACTTATGCAACAACTTAATAAAATAATAAAAGTAATAGAGAAGAAAAAAACTCAATATTCAAATTTAATAGAATATAGATCAACTTTAATTATTGATGCAAATCTTGGCAAAAATTCTTTCAATCAGGCTGAAATATTTAAAAAAATTATAAATATTGATAGTATTGGTATTACAAAACTTGATTCAACTGCAAAAGGTGGTGCAATTTTTAGTATTTGTCATTTATTAAATTTACCTATTTCCTTCGCATCATTTGGGGAAAAGATTGA
>JBKBTB010000108.1:0-5831 GCA_046291015.1 Exilispira sp.
AAAGAAGTGTTTCAAGTTGTTTTGAATCAACACTTCCTATTGCAGCTTCATGAGTTACATGTGCAAGTTTATTATTAACTGTGACTATGGGGATTGCCTTTGCTCTGGCATCTTTCTGAATAATTTCCTTACAATCGACATGTCCTTTTGAGTATGCTCCATCTGCTATTATTTCATTAATAATTTCTGCTTGCGATTGATCATTTAATGCAATATGGCTTATCAATACTCCAACAGATCTATCTCCATTTAAGTGTGCTTTCTCTTTTATCTTTATTTCATCATTTTTTCTTCCATATATTCTCGTTGTCATGCTTACGATAGCATCTTCATCTAAAAAAGCTGTGTAATCAAGATCAATAATTCCAGCAGAACCTTTTATCAGTTCAAATTCGGTATTGAATCTTGCGCCTTTTTTTAAATACACAAGAGTTTTAGGTACAATTTTCACACCACCATTAGGTCCATGAACATGTCTTTCAAAATAGTTTAATATGGAATTTTCTTTTAATGTTATTTTGGCTTCCATTAAATGCTGAATATCTTTCGCATTGGGGAAAGTACAGGTCGCAATAAATGAAGCAGAGGAATTTTCTTCTAAAATTGTATTAATATTTATCTTTTGAATACCATTTTCAGGTATCATCCCAAAGCAAAATCTAACTGGATTTAATATATTTACATCTTTTTCAACTACAATTTTTACATTAATACCATCTTCAAAACTTTCTGAGCTAACATTTAATCCTGGAACAAGCTTTAAACCCAATACCTTATTCCCATGAATTTCAACATGAGCTATATCCTGTGAAAATTGTTCAATATCTATCGATTTTAACAACTCTGAAAGCAAAATTTTATCGTCAGTCATTTTTTAATCCCTATATTTTTATATTTAATACTATTTATTTTTATATTATCTTTTTCTTATTATTTAATTTCTATACTATTTCAAATATTATAATTTATATTATTATTTATTTTTTTATATTTTATTTAATCATTCATTCTGATAATATTTCTTTTTCATCAGGATTTCCAATATGAACGCAGGGTTTACATTTCCCATTAAAATAGTCATACATTTTACTCATTTCACCCTTATCGACTATTTGACCACCGCATATCAAGAAAGCATGATCTGCCTGCTTTAAAACAACCGGGCTATGTGTTACAATTATAACAGTAGAACCTCTATTTTTAATCTCTTTTATAATATCAAAAATATATTTTAATGAATCGACATCAACCCCACTATCCGGTTCATCCATCAATACAAGTCTTGGATTCATTGCATAAACCGAAG
Organism: Exilispira sp.; assembly: GCA_046291015.1. Lineage (GTDB taxonomy): Bacteria > Spirochaetota > JAAYUW01 > JAAYUW01 > JAAYUW01 > Exilispira. Next base: position 1,307 of record JBKBTB010000108.1, read on the forward strand.
CAAGTTCTATTCTTTTTCTTTCTCCACCAGACAATGTCTTATCTACAGCTCTATCTTTATATTTTGAAGGGTCAAGTCCAACTTTATTAAGAGCAGTTATTAAGATTTCTTCACTTTTTTCCCTGACTCCAGCAAGGACAAAATCACTAACCTTAATACCTTCGAATCTTGCAGGCTCTTGAAATACGAGAGTCAAACCCTTTTTTGCTCTTTCATCTATACTTAAATCCTTTATAGATTTACCTTCAAATAAAATATCTCCAGAAATATTTCTATAACCCGAAAGCCCCATAATTGTATGTGCTAAAGTAGATTTCCCAGCTCCATTAGGTCCAACAATTGCATGAACATAACCAGCCCAGATTTCCATATTTATATTTCTCAGCAAAAATTTCCCTTCTTTTTCAAGTGAGACAAATTTAAGTTCAAGTAAATTCATTTATTCTCCCTATTTTTTAACAAATCATTCTATTAATTTAAGATTGAATTAATTAATTTATTTTAATTTCATTTCTTACAGTTTATTAATTTTTATTTATTAATAAAACTAATATATTAAAACTAAATCTTTAAGTCAAATTAACTTTATATTTTTTATATATTTTTTATCCATTTATATATTTTTACATTTATATATTTTTATATATTTGGGTTTTTTCATATTTTTTTGGTCCTATATCATACAAATTATTTCCAAAAGAATCTATCGCAACAATTGCAAAGAAATCTTCAACAACAAGCTGCATTATGGCTTCTGTGGCTAAATCTTCATAACATATTATTCTGGAAGATTTAATACTTTTAGATATTAAGGCTGCGGCGCCTCCTATGGCTACAAAGTAAATAGCCTTATTTTTAATAATTGAATCTATAACAATTTTACTTCTATTCCCTTTCCCTATCATACCTTTTAATCCAGCATCAAGAAGTTTTAAAGTAAAATTATCCATCCTTTCACTTGTTGTTGGTCCGGCGCTCCCTATTATTTGATCTGGTTTTTTAGGAGTTGGTCCCATATAATATATTATCTGCCCTCTTAGATCAAATGGAAGTTTTTCATTATTTTCAAGAATATCATAAAGCCTTTTATGAGCCATATCTCTTGCAGTATAAATCATTCCATTTATTAAAACTTGGTCTCCAGCTTTTAATCTTTCTATTATACCATCATCTAAAGGGGTATTTATTTTAATCATTTTTTACCTTTATATTTTAATCATTTTAATTATATAATATTTGCTTTAAGATATTTATATTTTTAAAAATATTATTTCTTTTCTATATTTCTATTATTCCATGTCTTGAAGAGTTACAATTTATGTTTATTGCAACTGGCAAAGATGCTATATGGCATGGATAATATTCAATAAAAACATCGAGACATGTTATAGTCCCGCCTAAACCCTGAGGACCTATTCCAGTTTCATTTAATCTTTCTTTTATTTTTTCTTCAAGTCTTGAATATTCAACATTTTCATTTCTCTGCCCTATTTTTCTAAATAATGCTTTTTTTGCAAGAAAAGCAGATGTCTCAAAATTACCACCTATGCCCATACCCAAAACAATTGGAGGACAAGGATTTCCTCCGGCATTCACAACTGTATCGATGGCAAACTGAATAATGGCATCTTCTTTTTCTAAAGGTTTAAACATTTTAAGCTTGCTCATATTTTCTGCACCAGCTCCTTTTGGTGCAAACTTAATTATCAATTTATCATCTTTAATTATATCAAAATGAATTATTGGCGGAAGATTTGTCTTGGTATTTAATCTTTGAAAAATCGGGTCTATTACCATTGATTTTCTTAAATATCCAATTTCATATGCCTGTTTTGTAGCTTCAAATATTGCATCTTTAATAAAACCACCTTCTATTTTAACATTTTGCCCAATCTCAACCATAAATACAGCTATACCTGTATCCTGGCATAAAGGCATTTTCTCGCATCTTGCAATATCTGCATTTTCAATAAGCTTTTCAATTATAATCTTACCCAAAATAGATTTTTCAATTTTTATATTTTCTTTCAGACTATCATAAATATCATCTGGTAAATTATATGATGTTTGAAGTATTAGTTTTACTATTTTATTTTTTAAATCTTCATATTTTATAATCTTTTCTTTCATTCCTATCCTTTTTTTATATTATATCTAAAATTTATTATATATTTTATCTAAGATCTGCTAAAATCATCTTTGGCTTTAACCAGAAGATTTCAAAGTTGTATCAATTTTAATATCAACTACTAAAGGGAATAACAGATTCTTTATTTAGAAGATTTACAAGTCGTATCCTGTTATATCTTTGCACCATAATAAATGGAATATTAAAAATTATGACATAAAAAAGAGTGATGATATCGGCAAAGGTTGGATTCCAGATAAAAGATACTGGTAAAAATAAAAATGGTAAAATGTGAGCAAGTTCTCCCCGACAGGTTTCTAAAATAAATCTTTTTATGTATTGATTGCTTTTACTTATAAAATGCTTTTTACTGAAAGGATGAAGCCCTAAAAATTTCCCCGCTTCAGGAAGATAGTCTTTCCATAAGTTTATTTTAAAAAATTTTTTATATATATTTCCATTTATTTCTATTTTTCTAGTCTTAAATAATAAATTTTTGCAATCATAAATTTTATCTGGAAGAAAATGGACAAGATATGAAGATGCGAAATGAACTAAAACCCAGAAAAAAGCATTAATAAAAATATATTTTAATGTTTGATTCATCTTATAATAACCTTTCTTCCTCTCCATTTTATTGGTATTCTGAATATTTTCATAAAAAGTGAACGAGCAAAAATAATTAAATAAAAAATTGCAAATACTGGAAATAAAAGGCAGCTTATAGGTGAAAATGACCCTATTTTTTTAGCACCAAAATACAATAATAGAGAAAACATAATATATAATAATATATTAATATAAAGTTGAAATAAGTTATTCTTGATTAAAAATACCATAATATTTAATGGCAAAGATATAGAAAGGGTAATAATTGATGAGATTATTATAAAAGATAAAATATTAGATTTTTGAGCCCCTAAAACCATATTTTTTGTCCAGCCGTCGAAAAGGTAGATAAAGCCTTCTTCATACATTCTAAATTTTATCTTTTGCCTGTGTGGAATGGAATACAGATTTATTTTTCTTTTAGAAAATTCTATACCAAGTTCCATATCTTCAAGGATTGAGTCTTTAACCATAAGGTGCCCATTCGATTTTTGATATATTTTCCTTGGAATCAACACACATGGGCCAAAAAGTCCAGATCTTGTCTTATAAGGATTCTTAATATTGCCAAGATCAAGTCCTAAAAAAGTGATAATATTGCAATATAGAGAAAATTGTTCATATAGCTTTACAGTGGTATGATATGGTTGTATGCTTATTATTCCATCTTCTATAATATATTTGTTTATGTATTCAATAGCATCTTCCATTAAAAAAATATCGGCATCTAAAAAAAGAAAATAATCGGCTTTAGCTTTATAAGTTCCATAATAACAAGCAGCAGATTTACCTGCCCAATTATTATACGGCAACTTAAAATATTTAACATTAAATGATTTATAAGATTTGGTAACCTCTTTTAGATTATCATTTGAGTTATCATCAACAACAATAACTTCAAAATTCTTATAATTTTGATTTTTTAAACTTTCCAGTAGTTTTACTATTCTTTTCTCTTCATTTCTTGAAGGTATTATTATTGATATAAATCTGCTGTCAGTTTTAATGCTTTTTAATATTCCATAATCTTTTTTATAATAAAATATAAATATTTTTGAAAAACCCAATAATGTAAAAATTATTATTATTGTTGTAATTATAAATTCTATTTTTATTCCTTAATTCTTTAATTCTTAATTTTATATTATAATATCAAAATTTTTGATTTAATCAATTTTAAAAAGTTATTGCAAAAATTAAAAGTCTATATTGTTTGATTTATATTTAATTCAGAGAAAAACTGTCATTTCTTTTAACTGGATTAGCTAAATTCCTTTTTTAAATCCAATACAACAATAAATTCTGTACCTTCATTAATTTTAGATTCAACTTTTATCTCTCCATTTAAAAGTTTTACCAATTTATTAACTACTGAAAGACCAAGTCCAATACCACATTTCGACTTATTAATATAGTTTTCTCCAATATTAAAAGGTTCAAGAAGACTTTGACATAAATTAATATCAAATCCAGATCCAGTATCTTTAACATTTATATAAAGAAGATCTTGTTCAAGTTTTGAGCATAAACTAATATATCCTTTATCTGTGAATCTGATAGCATTGTCAAGTAAATTTGAAATTATTGTCCATAATAATTTTTGAGGTATCCTGATATTTATATTAAGTGATTCATCTAGATTCACAATTAATTTTAATTATTTTTTATATTCTATATATTAATATGTAGATATTATTGTATAAATCAAATCTTTTAGATTACTTTCATAATATTCTATTTTAAATTCATATATTTAAATCTGTGATAATAATATTAAATTTTAGAATA
>JBKBTB010000109.1:0-5806 GCA_046291015.1 Exilispira sp.
CCTTCATGTCTTTATTACCTTCTGCTTTTCCATTTCCAAAAAAATAAACATATTTTGCCATAGTTTTATCTCCCAATATAATAATCTAAAATTTTTTCAATTTCATTAAAATTAATAAAATTTGCATTTTAGTCAAATAAAAAAAAATAATTATTTCATATATATTTCAACTTTTCTTCATAAATTCTTCAAAATTTAATTCTACATTACTTACGAAGGAGGAAATTTATGAAAATTAAAACTATTACATTTATTTCTCTTATCTTAATTCTTGTTCTTGGATTAACTTTTACGGCATTCTCAAGGGGAAGAAATCGAAATCTTGTGAAGATTCAACTTGATTCCAATACATATAAAAAGGTAGAACCAGCTATTAAGAATCTTTATGAGTCTTTAAAAAACCTTGTAAACAAAGAGGTTTCTGTAGGCATAATAAGCAATTATTATGGACAGAATCTTATTTCGAGCTTAGACTCTGCTTATGCTCAGATTTCTAAGACAAAAACTATTTATTTATCCTATTTATTAGGTTTTGGTCCAAGAGGACCTAAAAGTTTTGTCTCACCTGCCGGGCAACCAAATCAAATGCCATGGCAAGGACCTCAGAACAATCAGGGTGGACAAGCAGGTAATCCACCTTTTGGATATGGTCAGGGATCTGGCTTAAATTATCAAAATCAATTAACTGAAGCACAGATCAATGCAATTAAAAGTATAACAGGAGAAGTATTAAAAGTTGTTGATGCTGAAACAAATTTATTTAAAACACTTAAAGATGCTGCAATAATAACAGATTTTCAACTTTCTACTTATTTACAAAGACTCGACTTTATAAAGCAAAATTTAAACCAATTTCCTTTGATTCATTATGGGATAATGAAATTTATCATGCTAGCCGGATTCATCCCGAATAATTAGTTTTGGTCAAAAATCTTTTACTTCCTATATATGAATAGTAAAAGATAAAAATAAAATGGCGGTTAAAGTACCGCCATTTTTTTTAATAAAAAAACCAGATAGTTCTATATATTTCAAGCACTTTATTTATCCAGGAAGACAATTCTAAATGAGCCTGCCAGCATCTTTCTTTTTGTTCAATAAAATCATCATTATATTTTGATAAAAAATCAAAAAATCTATAAAATCCAAGAACTATCGTATCATATAAATTTAATCTATAATATAAATTATAAACTTTTGTCAATAATCCACCTTTTTGAGCGAAAAACTGGGCAATATCAAATGGAGTCAATCTTCTTGTCAATAACTTATATATTAAAGAATTTTCAGCAAATTCCTTTACCGAATATATAAGAGTAGCAATAGTCTTTACTATATTAATTAAATTTGAAGCGATATATGCTGATTTGTTCTGTGAATTCTGCTCAAATTGTGAATTTATATCATTTAACCAGGATTGATTATCGAATGCTCCTTCAGAAACTTGAGGAGTTTTATCTATTTCTGAAATACAGTATTGATTCTGGTAAATATTAAAAGATTGAGCATCTTCTTCTTTTTGGTAAGAAACAGTTCCATCAGTAACACTTATACATGTATCAATTGTATCTGAAACACTTACTGAAAATTCGGTGCCTCTAACAGAAGCAGAACCATTGGGAGTCTGAATGACATAAATAGAAGAACCAGTTAATTTTTGCACAATAGAATTTATTGTTCCAAAAAAGATAGAAATAATTGTCTGTTTTTGCTTTTCTGGATTTATTAAAGAAGATAACTTCACCTTTGTATTTTCCATTATAATCAATCTTGTTTTATTATCCGTAAGTAAAATTTCAGCTTTTGATTCCTTAAAAGTCTCAATAGTATCTCCAAGTAAGATTATTGTATTTATTTTTAAGTTTATGCTTTCATTTGAATTAAACTTAATAATGTTTACATTACCAGAAACAAATGTTACCGTTCCAAAAACTTCTTTATCTTTTGAAGAATCTAAAGAAATAAAAATTATAAAAATCAATGTAAACAATAATGAGAGAATAGTTTTAATTAAATCTTTTTTTATCATTTTTTTCATAATAAATAAAATTTTTTCTAAAATAGATTAAAATAATAATTAACTTAAAAAATTTACTAAATGTAATAAACTTTATTATTAAAATCAAAAAAAATTAATAATCATTAATCTAATAAAGATTATTATAATAATACATCAAAATAATATTGCATAAATTGTAAAAATCAACTATAATTATTATGAGAAATAGCTAAATAAAAAGATTATTTAATAAAAAAGAATAAGGATAATTTATGAATTATTATATCGGTACGGCTGGTTTTAGTTATAGAGATTGGGAAGGCATATTTTATCCGAAAACAATAAATAAGTTAAATTATTACAGTTCAATTTTTAATTTTGTCGAAATAAATTCAACATTCTATAGCATTCCAGAAAAGCATTTTTTCGAATCTATTCGTTCACGAATTAAAATGGATTTCAAAATTGCAATTAAGGCTAATCAGATCTTTACACATCAACAGGATTTCCCTGTCAATGAACTGGAAAATTTTTATGATTTATTAGAGTTAATATCCCCAAATTTAATATGTGTTTTATTTCAATTCCCCTATTCGTTTCATAACAATTTAGAAAATCTTAAAAAGATTGAATTGATAAAAAAACTATCTTACAATCACAATGAGAATAATATAAACATAGCAATAGAAGTAAGACATAAAACCTTTTTAAATGAAAACTTTATTAAATTTTGTAAAGATAATGATCTGATATTTGTTAATATTGATCAACCACAAATCTCATACAATCTAACACTCACAAGTTTTTCTACAAATAAAAAATACTCATATTTTAGATTTCATGGAAGAAAAGAAGAAAAATGGTTTTCTGAAAATACCAGAAGCTATGAAAGATATGACTATCTATATAATGAAAAAGAAATAAATAACTTAAAAGAAATTATAGAAGAAAACGAATCTGAAAATATAATTATCAGTTTCAACAATCATTATAAAGCAAAAGCAATAATTAATGCACTCGAATTAATGGAAAAACTTAACTTAAAGCCCAAAATTTCTTCTATTCAAATCAAAAAATCTCTTGTCAAATTTGATCAAAATTTAATTTGATGTATAGATTAATTCATTCAATTTTTGCAAAAGTTCTTCCAATTTATTTAATAGATTCATATATAACTGATTAAATTGTTCATCATCAAGCTCGTGAATCTGGGCTTCCAATGCATTTATTTCAGTAAGCAAATCGAGAAGTGATAACATCAATTGCTGTCCTGAAAAAAAGGAATTGTCCATTTGTTGAATATTTTCATATTTCTTTTTTAATTGATCAATCTTTTCATTAAGAGTTTTTATCTGTTGTTCAAGGTAATTTTTAAGCTCATTTATTTTAGAGTCGACATCTTCAGGGTAAACTTTCTCAGAAGTTTCATCATTTTTTCCCTGTTCAATTTTTACAGGCACTGAAGAAGAATATAAAGGATAAAAACCCAATATATAACTTACAGATTTTACCTGGTTACTATTGACAAATGATTCATCATAGATATATCCCACAGCTGCATCGAGTCTTTTATAAGTGGAATTAAAAGATCTACCCCTGACATATGTAAAATTCCAGAAATTATTTAAAAGTTCATCATAATTTGCAATTATTACTTTATCTGGTGGTGTTATACCAGCCCTTCTTGGATAAAAAACAAGACCCACAACCGGATTGTTTGGATTATCCAGTGAAAAAATATTTAATGGTATGGAAGATTTTACAAAATATTGCTCACTATCAATTATTCCAAGATTACTTATTTGAAATGGTTTATTATAATTTTCACCAAAATATGTATCAAAAATTAATCCGATAGCTATAAAATGACCTTTAATATCAAGATTTGTAACCTCTATTTTTACCTGTATTCCAGTATTAAATTCATCAATTTTGATAAATTCAATAGTCTGTGTTAAACTCAAAAATTTAGTAGCCCAGTGAAAAAACAATGTATTACCTTTTAATGTAAAATCTTGCTTGACAGATCCAGTTGATTCAAGCATATATTGAAAATTATCATATTTTATTAAAATTTTGGAAGATGATGGAACACTATAGTATAGAGCATATGTGTTTAATCTTTTGATAAGTATATTGATCATGCCAGTTTTTGAATCTGGAACAATTTTATAAAGTTCATTTTCTAAAGTGGAAGACTGTGCTTTTGTATTATTGTCATAAAATATCAAAAGAAATAAAAGAACAAAAAGAATCAAATTAATTATAATTAGTTTAAAATATTTTTTTTTCATATTTACCTTCAACTTTTATTAATTCATTATAGTCTATTGACTTAATGAAGAAATTAGTTTAAAAAACAGCTCGATCTTTTTAGTAATATAATCTGCTAAAGCACTTAAGACTCTCATCTTTAAATCCAGAACCATAGAAAATCTATTTAGTTTTTTCTCCCATTCATCAATCTGTTTTTCTTTTTCGTTAAGGCTTTCTTCTAATTTTATTAATTCATTTTGCTTTTGCTGTAATTGATTATTTAAATTATATAATTCATTTTCCTTTCTTTTAAGCTCTAAAAATTTAATTTCATATGCTTGAATAATGCTGGCTTCTCCTCCAGCTAAGATGCTTTCAATATTTAACTCAAGTTCTTTTATCTTATTATTTAATTCTATAATTAAATTTTCTTTATTGTTTATTTCTATCTTTAATTCTTCATTTTCTTTTTTTAAGTTTTCAATTTCTTCTGTTGAAACAGTCATTGATAATTCTGAAATTTTACTGTTTAGATCATTGTATTTTGCAAGTAGTTCATTATACTGAGAATAAAGAGCACTATATTCTTTTTCCAGATTGGAACCTTCCGATAGCTTTTTTGTAAGAGCTTCATATTCAGATTGCAACTTCTTATATTTTTTTTGTAAATCTTCATAATTTTTTTTTAAGTTTTGATAATCTTTCTGACTTTTTTCGTATAATTCTCTATATTTTTCTTCATTTTCATTAATTTGTGGTAGAAATGTTTGGCTTTCAACCTTTTTAGAAAGTTCAATTATTATCTCTTTATATTGATTGATTAATGTTTGATTTATATAAAACATTTCATACATTTCTGCATATTGTTGCATATTCAAACCATCTGTCCCATTTGTTCTGGTTTTTGAAAAATAAAGTACTTCTCCTTTTTCGACCTCTTTTTCAAAAAGTTCTTTATATTTATTTGCATAATTATTATCTTTTATTGCTATGTAAGATTGCCATAGAAAAAAATAAGCATTAATTATTAAAGATTGATTCTGTGATGTTTCAATAAAATTTTTAAAATATGAAATAGAATAGTTATAATTCTTCTGTATATATTTAATTCTACCAAGAAAATATAAAGAAATTGACCTTTGTTGATATGAGATATTAAAAGAGATAAAGCTTAAAAAATATTTTTCACTTTGTACATAATTAGAAAGAAAAAAATAAGCTAAAGCAATATAATAATATGAATAAGATTTGTTTATAGAAGATGGATTCTGAGAAAGATAATTTGAGAATAATTCAATAGCCTTTTGATAATCCTGTTTTTCAAAACTTTCTAAAGCCAGTAAATATAATGAATCTGCCTGAATCTGCTGTTGAGCATTTACAATCTTATATTTATAGTTGATAAAAAATAATAATAAAAGATTTGATGTTAGAATTAAAAATAAAATAAAATAAAATAATTTATTCCTTCTTATTTTTAACATAAATTTTCCTTAATAATATATTAAATGATATTAAATAACTTAGCGATTTACAATTACATAAATTATA
>JBKBTB010000110.1:0-5806 GCA_046291015.1 Exilispira sp.
TGGTAAATATTCTATTGAACTTAGTGATAATGTTAGCGATGAATTTATTTTTTCCTATAATTTTGGTAATCAGGATCAGATAAAATTTCTTGTAAATAATATAAATAAAATTAGTTTAAAAAATTTTAACAGAAGTATTTTTGAAGTGGTAAATTCGGTTGATATTAAAATGTATTTTAGTATTATTAATGAAAAAAATGATAATGTCATTAAAAATCCAGCTCTATTTGTTTATGAAGACGAAGATAAAATATATTTTAGAAGGTTTTATCTATATGAAATGCTGGTGGTAAAAAATATTTTAAAAATACTATCAAAAACTGATCTTGAAATAGATGATAAAGATTTATCAAATTATATTTCACCTGAAATTCAAACTAAACTTGATACTATGCAGCTTAAAGCAATTGAAAGTTCTATTAAAAATAGATTAACATTGATTTCTGGAGGTCCTGGAACAGGTAAAACATTTATAATATCAAGCATAATTAAATTATTTAAAGACAGGCTAAATTATGGAAAAAATGATATAATTACTATCGCTCCAACAGGGAAAGCCGCAAATAGAATTTCTGAAGCAATAAAAGGAACAGATATTGATTCTCTTACAATTCACAGGCTTTTGAAAGGCTCAGAGTACAAAGCTTCATTTTTTCATAATAGTCAAAATCCAATACATTATAAAATTGTGATTGTTGATGAAGCTTCTATGATTGATTTACCATTGATGGCAAAGCTTTTAGATGCACTACCAGAAAATGTCAGATTAATTTTAAGCGGGGATGCAAATCAGCTTTCTTCTGTTGAGGCAGGAAGGGTGTTTGCAGATATTTTAAGTTATTTATCTTATAAAAATAGTAATTATATTAAGCTTGTAAAATCATTTAGATATAGAGAAGATTCTATCGTAGAAATAGCAAAATCATATCTTTATAATATTTTAAATTCTGTTGATTCTTATACAATATGTGATCAGTTCATAAACTTTTTAATTGAGAAAAAAAGATTAATTGAACCACAAAATATATTGGAAAAAAATATTTATAATAAGATATTTGATTTAATAAATATAGAATTAAATTTTATCGATTATTATAAAATATCTTTTTCAGATTCCACTAAAGATATCGTTAATATTTATGAAAAGAGCAAAAAAATAAAATTTTTAAGTCCGGTTCATTTTACATTATTTGGAACTTATAATATAAACAAATCATTTGCTTTATACTTAAAAAATAAAGGTATAGAAAATTACCTTCCTATAATTATAACAAAAAACAATTATCAATTAAAACTTTTTAATGGAGATATTGGAATTGTTATTCCACAAGAAGATAAATTATTTGCATATTTTATTGAAAATCAAGATGAAAATAAAGGGCAGAAAAAAATTGAACTTTCAAATCTTTCAAATTGGGAACCTGCTTTTTGTTTAACAGTTCATAAGAGTCAGGGGTCGGAATATGATTCTATAGTTTTATTTTTGCCTGAAAATGTTCAAAGGTATGATTTTATTACACTTGAGCTTATTTATACTGCTATAACAAGAGCTAAAAAAGATTTTATCATTGTTTCTACTAGAGAAAACTTGAAATACATCCTGTCAAAAAAAACAAAAAGATTTACAGGTTTATTTGAAAAATTGAAAACTTATTCAAACATTGTATAATTTTATTGAAAAGGATATTTGTAATCTTATTTAGTTCTGCTTTAATTTAGTTTATCAAATATCTGTCAATTAAATAATTTTAGGAGGATGAATGACAAATATTCAAAGAGTGCTTATGCTTGCCTTTATGAGTCTTGTTTTAATAATGCTAAATGCTGATTCCAATGTTATGAATCCAAATTTAAATTTAATTGAAAGAGAATTTAGCGTAACAGATGCAAATCTTGGGTTTATGATGGGCGTATTCTCAATATTTGGAGCAGTAATCTCGATATTATGGGGATATTTTGCTGATAAAACCAGTAGAAAAAAGCTTTTTGTCCTTTCAGTACTTATAGGGGAAATACCCTGTCTTTTAACTGCCTTTGCTCCAAATTATACTATTTTTTTTATTTTAAGAATATTGACTGGTATTGGAGTTGGTGCGGCTTTCCCTCTCGTATTCTCAATGATTGGAGATATTTATGGAGAAAAATCAAGACCATTAGCTACTGCTATCTTAACTACTTCCTTTTCTCTTGGAAATGTTCTCGGAATAGCTCTTGGAGGATATACAACAAATTTAAATTTATGGGGTTTATCTGGCTGGAGAACTGGATTCTTACTTGCAAGTGCACCAAACATACCATTAGCCATTCTTTTCTGGCTTTTGATACCTGAACCTAAAAGAGGAGCTTCCGAAGAAGCTACAGCAAAACTTATCGAAGAAGGTATACTTTATCCAAGAACAATACAGCTGGAAGATTATAAAAGGTTAATACATATAAAGACAAATGTCTATTTATTCATACAGGGGATAATTGGGACCATTCCATGGGGTGCAACAGCATTTTTAAATAAGTTTTTAGAAGATAATAAAAATCTTTCAAAGGCTGCGGCAACAAATATATTTATGATTTTCGCACTTGGAGCAATACTTGGTACCATATTTGGTGGGAAATGGGGAGGTGATTTAGCGAAGAAAAATCCTAAAAACCTTCCCAAATTTTGTTCCATTACGACAGTTATTGGATGTACAGCAGCTTTGGCAACATTTTTATTATTACCAAACAATTTACTATTACTATCCATATCAGGTTTTTTTGCTGGATTTTTTGTCGCCATGACTGGTCCAAACATGCGAACCATGCTTTTAGATACAAATGTACCTGAAAATAGAGGAGCAATCTTTTCAATATTTAATCTTACAGATAGTCTTGGAACAGGATTCGGTAAATGGGTTGCTGGTATTTTATCTGTAGCAATTGGATTAACAGCTTCAATATCAATTTGCAGTGCATTCTGGTATGGATGCGCAATTGTATTATTTTTAACTGCTGCTATCTTTCCCCTTGATATTGCAAAACAAAAAGAACGATTGGAAGAAATTGCAAAACAAATGAAACAGCAAGAAGTATAAGAATTAAATATATTTTAGTCTGGCTGTCTAATTATAGACAGCCTTTCTATAAAAATTCAAATCTAAAAAGAGTGATTGTTATGAAAAAAAGAAATATCACATTAGTATTATTTATAATTATACTTTTTATTTTCTTGATTTTTTTAATTAATTATATTATTTTGAAGCCTCAAAGAAAGGTATTAGCTAAAATCGAAGGGTATATTTCAGATTTTTTTATTAATGATAATAATGATATTATCCTTTCTGGAAGTTTTTCAAAATTTAACAAAATCAAAATAGATAAGAGTAATAGAAATATCATTAAAATAAATATTAATGGTAAAATAGATAAGACATTTGTTCAGAATAATCTATTTAATGAAAAAATAAATTTGTTTATTCAAAAGATTTTCCCATTGGATGATGAAAAATTTATAGTCATTTATAACTATGAGGAAAATCTGGTATTAAAAACTGCAATTGCCAAGTTTGATAGTAAAATGAATAAAATATCTGAGTTTATAAGCAATTCATTTATTGTCAATGCTATTGATAAACAGGATGATGGAAAAATACTTATTGCAGGTAAAATATACGATATTGATGATTTTTATCCTTTTCATATATTAAGATTAAATGAAGATTTGACAATAGATAAAAGTTTTGATACTTCCTATGGTTTCAACAAACAAATTTATGATATTATTTATAAAGATTCAATGATATATATAGCTGGAGAATTTTCAAATTATAAAGGTGTTGATTCTGGAAGAATTGTAAGACTTAATTTAAATGGAGAATTAGATCAAAACTTTAATACTCAAAAAGGAGCAAATAGCGATATTTTTGATATCGATATTGATGAAAAAGGGAATATCCTTATCGCTGGAATGTTTAAGTATTTCAATGATACTGAAAGAATCGCGGTAGCCAGATTAAAAAATGATGGTTCGATTGATCTTAAATATAATCCAGTTAAATCCATAAAATCTTTACAGGAAGAAAGTGGCGATTACACCTTTACAAATAATTTGGAATTTTTACCACAAATTAATAAGATTGTCTACGATAATGGAAAAGTAATAATTGCTGGAAATTTCAGCAATATTAATGATATTCCAGCCTATAAGATTGCAAGAATAACTAAAAATGGTAAAATTGATAAATCTTTCAAAATTTCAATTATAGATATTATTAAAAAATCAATTAAAAAAAATGATCAAACATTACAAAATCTAATTAAGTCAGCCAATATAAATAAAATAATATTATTGGAAAAAAATACTTACCTGATTTCAATTGTATATCCATCAAATTCTTTACTGGTAAAGATAAAATTAAAATTTTAAGTACATTTCAAACTGATTTATAAAATTATTAAATTCCATTTTATCTAAAAATTCTTTTAATTGTGAATTATTATCAATATTTAAAAATGAGATATTTTTATTGTTTATATCATTAATAAGTTTAGATAGTAAAAGCATTTGCAATAAAAATTTTATCTTATCATTTTTGTAATAATCATCAACTATGATTAAAAACTTGATATCTCCGATTCTTTCTTCTATGCATCCAAGGGCAGCTAATTTGTCATTAATATACAATCCGGTTATTTTAACCTGATTATATATATTTATTACAGATTGAATTGAGTTCTGCCAGCTTATTGTATCAAATAAATCTTTAAACTTTTTATATTCTTGATTTAATTTTTTTAAACTTAAATTTTTAAATGAAATTTCATTAATTAAGTCTTTAAATAAAAACTCTTTGTCTTGTTCTTTAAGTATTTCCTTATTAAATTCATTGACTTTATTTTCGATAGTATTCTTAATAGTTTCTTTCAATCCTTTGTAACAATAAAATTTTCTGCTTATTGAAAAACCAGCTGATATATAAAGATTTTTTGCTTTTTCATTGTTTTCAAGAACCTCAAGAATAAAACCATCAATTTTTTTTTCTTTGAATTTTTCTATTGAATATTTAAGTAGTATTTTGCTATAACCCTTATTTCTAAATTCAGGTATGGTAGCAGTACCACTATCATATACAGCATTTTTGAAAACTAATTTTTTATTCTCTTTTTCTTCAATTAAAATAGAAAAATTTTTTCTATATCCACAAAGTATAAATGAAATAGGAATCTTTTTTATTTGACTTGTATTCAATTTTATCTTCTTTTCAAGCAATATGCTTAGATGATCATTAAAATAACTGATATAACCATAATTTAATTTTTCATTGATGAATAAACCATAGCTTAGTGAAAGATTAACATCTCTTATTTTTAATAAAGTTTTAAAACTTTTATAATTTAATTTAACTTTTATCTCATAATCAGAAAAAGCTATTAAGAAAGAGTAATATAAACTTTTTATTGGAATTTTATCTAAAGACCTTATTTTTGTTTTCATCCTTAATATTATAATACAATAAATTAATTCTATAATAAAATAATAAAAAAGAGGCTATCTTTTTCAAGATAGCCTTAAAATTATTAAAAGCTCACTATTTGACTATATTTCCATCATCATCAAGTTTTTTTGCAAATAAATAGAGGAAGATAATAATACCAACTGATCCTAAAATTATTGAGAAAATTACCGGGATACCAATTGCAAAAGGGATATAGCCAAATATTCCACCAGCCAATGCCACGGTTGAAGCATATGGAAGCTGGGTTGTGACATGGGCTATATGATCTGAACCTGCTGCAGTTGAAGCAAGTATAGTTGTATCTGAAATAGGTGAAC
>JBKBTB010000111.1:0-5771 GCA_046291015.1 Exilispira sp.
CTTTATATTCCTTTGTAAAAATAATTTTACCATCCTTATCCTTAATAACTATAAGAAGGTTTTGTAAATCTTCGGTAGAAGAAATATCTATTGTAAATTCAACTTCAGTCTTATTGGAAACCTTATTTGATGAAAAGTACTGGTTATCACTTTTTAATATTAATTTTATAATTTCATAATCGATAACAAGTTTTATTTTATCAGATAATTTATCTATAAAATTCCCGGCATCATCAAAATATTTTACTTTAAATATATAGTTTCCTTCGGCAGCAACTTTTCCGGAATTTGTTAAGCCATCCCAGATAAAGTTTAAATTAGAATCAATTACTTTATCTTTTTCAAAAATGTAGGTGTTTACTATATTTTTTGATGAATCCAGAACATCAATCTGACAGGTTGCAAATTCTTCAAAATCTTTAAAATTTATATTTAACTCTAATTTATCTAAATTTCCATCCATATTTGGAGAAAAAATTTGACTTTTTGCATTTATTTCAAAAGATTCTATTTTGGTATCAACAACAATATATTCAGGCAAAGATTCAGTTTGATTGTATCTTTCATCCCAGACAGTTGCCACAACTTTATATATACCATCAGGAACAACCAGCCCATTTTTATCTGTTCCATCCCATATTATTATATCTGGAATTTCAACAGCCTTTCTTTTTTCAAATAATCTTGATAAAATCTTTTTGAGTGTTAAATAGCTTATCTTTCTAACATCCTCTCCAATAAATTCTTTTACAATTTCATTTTTTTGATTATAAATTTGAATCTTCCATCCAGCTATTATACCATTATCTGAAAATTTCGTTTTAATATTTATTTCATCTTTATTTCCATCATAGTTAGGCGAAAAGGCATTTCTTTTTGATGAACTTTGTATTATTAAATCTGCAACTGGAGGTTGAGTATCTATTTTACCAAATGCAAATGATGTAGTTATAGAATGTTGTCCCCCAGAAGTTGTTGGTGTATATGAGTAAGATGCAAATATTGTATTATCATCAATTGGAATTTTAAAAGATATACCAAGAAAAAACCATGCTGATTCCATCATCGATGTTTCTTTAGTACCTACATTAAAAGCAGTAACAATATTTACATAATCTAAAATATTAAATAAAAATCCTGTTTTTAAGCCAAAACCTAAAGGATAAAAGTATAAATATAAATCCGAAAATAACTGACTATAAATAATATTTGAAATATTTAAAAAAACAATGTTTGCTCCAGCACCAAAACCTATAGGAGGTGCAGAAACAGTCTGATTATTCATCAAAATATTAATTGGTAAACCTAAATTTTTAATAACAAAGGCATAAGAAAATCTGGAAAAAGAAAATCCAGCTGGTATTTCTTCATTATTAATACTTGTTATACCAAAATCCAGACCAAAACCATAATTTGCAAAATTAATTGTATATAAATTTATATCAAATCCAGCATAAAATGATTCATTTATCATCTTAGAAAATGCAATCTTAAAAAGTATATAATTTATTGCAGAATAATTTCCTATATATGAACCAAAAACCGAAAGATTACCATAATCAGTTATGAAATTAAAGTAACTGGAAATATATAGAAAATTATTAAAGCCACCAAAAAGCAAAGCTCCTTCATCTTGAAAAAGAATAGCTGCTAAAGAGGGATTTATCATGAAACTTCCAGTTGAAAAAGGTAAACTTAATCCTCCAAATCCAGATATAAATAGAGGTGTTGCTCCTCCCTCTATAAAAACTCCATTTGTAAAATCAGCAGAATTAAATATAAAGATAAAAACAAGCAGGATTAATGGCACAAATATTTTATTAATATTACCCATTTTTCCCCCTTCATTTTATAAATCAAAACAAGGCAAAATATATTAATTAAATAGCTCAAATTTAATTTATCGTAATTTTTTCTATAAAATAATCTAAAAGCCGATCAGTTTTTAACCTTATTTGTTGCATCGTATCTCTTTCTCTAATTGTAACTGTATCATCCTGCTCTATAGTCTGAAAATCAACAGTTACACAAAAAGGTGTTCCTATTTCATCCTGTCTTCTATATAATTTACCTATTGAACCAGTATCATCATACTGCACTGAAAAGTTAGAAGATAAAATTTTAAAAATCTGTTTTGCCTTCTGGACAATTCTTTCCTCATTTTTTTTAAGAGGTAATATTGCAATTTTTACTGGAGCTATTTTTACCGGGAATCTAAGAACAACCCTCTTTTCTTCTTTAACAATTTCTTCATTGTAACAATCAAGTAAAATTGCAAGAATCAATCTTTCAACTCCGCAACTTGGTTCTATGACATAAGGTGTTATATGTGTATTTGTATATGGATCAAAGTATTTTAATTCCACTTTAGAATATTCAGAATGTCTTTTAAGATCATAATCAGTTCTACTTGCTATTCCCATTAACTCGCCCCAACCCCACGGGAATTTATATTCAATATCGCAGGTTCTATTTGAATAATGAGACAATTCTTCCCTGCTATGTTCTCTTACTCTAAGATTTTCCATTGATATACCAAGACTTTTAATAAATTCTAAAAATGTGTTAATCCATTGATCAAAATATTGATTTTCGGTTCCTGGATATACAAAATATTCTATTTCCATCTGTTCAAACTCTCTTGTTCTAAAGATGAAATTACCAGGTGTGATTTCATTTCTAAAGGATTTACCTATTTGAGCTATTCCAAAAGGCAATTTCGGTCTGCATGAATTTATAATATTATTGAAATTTACGAAAATCCCCTGAGCTGTTTCTGGTCTTAAATATATCTCATTTGCTTTGTCTTCAACTACACCAGAAAATGTCTTAAACATTAGATTAAATCTTCTAACTTCTGTAAAATCTGTTGAACCACAATTCGGGCAGGCAATTTTGAGTTCTTTTAATAATTTCCCAAGCAGTTCTATATCATTTGGAATTTTATCATTATCAATTCTACCTTCCAGAAGATTGTCGGCTCTGAACCTTTCCTTACAGCTTTTACAATCGACTAAAGGATCAGAAAAATTCCCAACATGTCCTGATGCTTCCCATACTTTTGGATTCATCAGTATTGCACTATCAAGTCCAAAAATATCATCTCTGGTTGTAACCATCTTATGCCAGAAAAGGTTTTTAATAGTATTTTTTAGAGATACTCCAAGTGGACCAAAATCCCATGTATTTGAAAGACCTCCATAAATCTCCGAACCCTGAAAAACAAATCCTCTTCTTTTAGCAAGAGAAACAATAGTTTTTAAATCTGTCATTTTCAATCCTTTCAATAATTGATTTCATCAATTAGTTTTTTAACAGAATAGTTAAAAAAATCTATTTAAAATTGTTTATTTAATTACTGAAATTATAATTTTAAGAAAGTATTTATTTATTGATAAAGCGATATTTTAAATAAAAAACCCCGCATCTTAGCGGGGCAAGATTTGCAATAAGAAAATCAGAAAAAAATCAAAATAAAAGGTAATAGATAAAAATGAGCAGGAAACGGGACTTGAACCCGCGACATCCACCTTGGCAAGGTGGAGCTCTACCAACTGAGCTATTCCTGCAAAATGGGCGATGCAGGGCTTGAACCTACGACCTCCTGCTTGTAAGGCAGAAGCTCTCCCAGCTGAGCTAATCGCCCTTAATTACAACTAGTGTAAAACCAATAAAATTTAATACATTATATTTTTTTTTTGTCAAGAGAATAAATTAAATTTCTTCTAAAATCTCTCCCTGTACTTCAATAAGAAGATTTGATAGTTTTTCCCTGCTTATAATCTCTATTGGTCTTGCAGTAACATTGTTTTCAACATCCGAAGATGCATAAGATGGAGATATAAGATATGCCTTTGCAGATTTGGTAATCTTCATCTTATCCAGAATCAGACCGATATCTTTTTGAGTTATAGGTTCTGAAACATCCCTTATTATATAAAAATAGACCGGTAATTTATCGAGGTTTTTCCATTGAGAAGTTGAACCTATTGTTTGAGCCTCAATAGCCTTACCATTATTTAAAAGTTCAATCTTAACTATTTTACATCCAAAATGATGTATAATTTTCTTACATGTTTCAATAAAGCTTTCATTTGACATAGTTAGAAATTCTCTAACAGGTTCATCATTTTTCAAATGCTGGTATTTTGACAGTTTTACAACAACATCCCTGAAATTTGATCTTACAGAATATATGCTTTCCCATAGTTCTACTGCTTCAGGAATTTGATTCATTTTTGCATAACTTTCTGCTTGAGCATATAAAATATTAAGATATGTTGTAGATTTTTTGTCATCAATATAGCTACCAGCAAGCTTAAAAGCATCTATAGATTCTTTATACTGACCAAGATCAAAATAGATTAAACCTATAGAATAAGAGGCATTTAATCCTAATTTTTTATCATTAATGGCTTTTTTTAAATGTATAATAGCTGTTCTATATTCTCCTAATTCTTTATAGCAAAGACCTGCAAAATAATTTGCATCTGTTGAATTTGGAGCACTTTTTAATACAGTGGTCAGGAATTTCAGCGCAGTTTTATATTGCTTTCTATTATAAAAACCTTCACCTAAAGAAAAAATGGCTTCAATATTTGTATTGTCAATAGCAAGTGCTTTCTGAAAATATAAAATAGCATTATCCCATTTTCCAAATTGTTTGAATATATTACCAATTTTCAGCATTGTTTTTAAATCACCAGGATTTTTCTTGGCAATCAAAAGAAGTTCTTTCAAAGCTTCTTCTGTCTGATTTGATTCTAAATAGATTTCTGCTAGCTTATATCTAACATCTTCTTCCTCGATATTATAACTTTCAAGATTATATCTAAAAAGATAATTATATTCGGCTTTCGCACCGGTAAAATTGTTTAAATTAAAATAACAATTACCTAAAAGATAATGTAATACTGGATTATCCGAATCTTTTTCCAGCATTCTCTGGCAAATATTGGCAGCTTCTGCGTATTCGCCCTTATTGATTAACTCATTTATCTTAGAAATTTTCAATGGATTGAATATTATTTTAAAAGCAACCCACACCAGAATAAATAAAATTGCAGCTCCAATAGATACTATAATAGTTAAATCCATTTTAAGTAAATTCCTTATATAATTTAAATTAGTTTAAAAATAACTATTTATTGATATTCCCATCTAAATTTAATAAATTTTCGATAAAAAGCAAATAATTGATAAAATTTTATTAATTATCTTATCTTTTTATTATAACTATCGAAAAAAATATGGAAAAATCTTATCATTATGCTATTTTAATATAGAAGAAATGAAAAAAATAATATTATTTTTTTTTATAATCATATCAATTACTTTGTCTTCATATAATATAATAGCTCAAGATGGGCAATCAAATTTCCAAAAGGGCGAACAATATTATATTGAAGGGAAATTTCAGATTGCAAAAATATTTCTCGAAAAAGCTTTAGCAGAAAATCCGGAAAATTATATAATATATTACTACCTTGGAAATATTTATTTTCTCGAAGGTAATTATCAAACAGCATTGAATTACTACTTAAAAGGAATAGAATTCAATAAAGATCTCATGACTTTTTACTATAATATTGGCCTTACATATTACAATCTTGGAAAATATGAAGAAGCAATTTCTTTTTTCATGAAGGTGCTTGAAAACCAGCCAACAAATGGCTCTGTTTTTTTAAATCTTGGATTTTGTTATTATTTCTTAAAAGATAAAGAAAATACATTAAAATACTGGAAACTTTATGTTCAGTATCCAACAGATC
>JBKBTB010000112.1:0-5749 GCA_046291015.1 Exilispira sp.
TGGTAATGATAACGGGGATGCTTGTGCTATTCTTAAAAGTTCTGACAATGGTTCAACCTGGCAAAATCTATCTTCAACATATGAAGACTATACAACTGTAGATTATGCAAATGGAATATTTTTTATTGGTACTAATAATGGTTTGATATTTAAAAGTTCAGATGGAATTACCTGGAGTAATTCAATTGATCCAATACCTACAAGCGACTCAATTCTGGGTGTAAAATATGGAAATGGTTTATTGATGGTTGCCGACAGCAGTTCTAATGTCGCTACAAGTGCAGATGGTGGGGTTACCTGGGACTTTATCTCTTTTTCATGGTCAATTAATGCAAGAGATTTCTGTTTTGCTGAAATATCATTCGCTATTCTTTCTAATTATATATTATGGCCTTATGATATATATACCTGGCTTTTTCCGAATACTACCTTGCCTTCCTTGATTGATCAAGAATATAAAAAAATATTTTGGGTACCATGGTTAAATGATGGTTCTTTTATAATCATTATATACTAAGTTAAATTAAATCATATATTTTTATTGTAAAATTTTAACCAAGTATTTTATAATAATCATATACTAATTTAAGCAACTATCTGTTTTTCAAAAATTGATTTTTTAATTAAGTAAAATATTATATTTTTGTATGATAATCAAATATACAATTTTTAAATCTAATATTATTAAATTGAAGGATATTTATGAAAAAAAGAGTTTTTTTCATTCTTATAATATTTCTAATCATTTTTAGCTGCAAGACCAATAGCAATATCAATAGCAATACAAACAACAATGCAAAAACTAACCAATTAAATAATGTCATTAAGATAATTGCACTTGTAGAAATTCAAATGGTCAATAATCAAAAAGATTATATTTTAATAGAAAAACCAGAATCAAAATCAAGAATTTCATATCATCTAATTAATTTAAAAAAGAATCAGAAAGAAGAACTTGAAAAATTAAAAGGGAAATTGGTTGAAGCAAATATTAAAGTGGTTCAGGAACTTTCACCCTGGAATAAAAAAGCAGAGTTACTATCAATAAAATTAAAGAAATAAATCACAATAGAAATAAATCAAAACAGATATTTATGTTTATTACCCGAAAGATGACTCTTTCAATAACAAAAATTAAGGAAGCTCTAATAAGTTATATAGATATAGTTTTTCAAGCCTTAGGTCAACCTCTTTTTCTATCAGCCATAGAAACTCGCTTACTATAATCTTTGTTTTTATATGTAAAGTATTTATAAAGTAAGTTATGTAAAATATAAGGTATATTAAAAAATTTTAGTCAATCCTATTATAATATTTAGTAGTATTAGTAAAATAATGATTAAACCAGATTTCTTATGAATTAATCTTAAAATCTTATTTGCATTAAAATCATTTAATCTTATTTCATCCAGTTTTTTTGTATTTAAGTTTTTAAATAATTTTATACGGGATAAAATGTTAATAGTTATAAGAAAACCAGCTGTTGATTGAATTAAAATCAAGCAAACTGTTATTAAACCAATTATTCCATGAAAAGTTGAAAAGTGACCTATCTGGAAATTATTTACCATAATTATCGCAATTATAAAGCCAGTTATAGCTAAAATTGTCTTAATCTGGTTAAATAGCTTGTGTTTTTTTAGCCACCAAATTTTTTTACGAAAAAATTTTGCTATAATTGCTGCAAAAAGAGAAATAAAAAAGACACTAATCATCAATACAAGATGGATATACAAATAACTCATATAATTAACCTTTCTTTTATAACTTTAATTTATGATTATATTTATTTTATAACTATAACAGAACTTCCTCTTTTTGTATGTTTGGATTTGATATCTGTTGAACTTGAATAAGCCCATAAAAGTTTTATATCTTTTCCTTTTATCAGAATTTTATCTTTTGAATCTTTAGTATCGGTCTTTCTTGAAAATTCAAAAATAATCTTTGTATTCTCTTTTTTACCTGCAAAAGAAAGAATATCATAAGTTCCATTTAATGAAGTATCATCAGGATGCGGACCAAACATACCTGTTGAATAAGTATCATAAGCTTTAACTTCGCTGTCTGTAACAACACCAAAAATCATATCTGCATCTTTCATAGCAGAAACTGGATCAAATCCGATAGCAACCCATCCTTTTGATGTAGATTCAATAGCAAAATAGACTATGTCTTCAATAATTTCAGCGTATAGAATGAAATTATCGTTGTCAAAAGAGAATTTATTATTATATTCTTTAGCTGATATTATACCATCAACTATGACCTTATTTTTAGATTTTATTAAATGATTAAAGTTTAAAAGAAAAAATAAAGTTAATGTTAAAAATAAGAATAATAAAAGAAATTTTTCAATTTTCATTTGTTCCTCCTATTAATTTAGTTATTTTAAAAGGTTAATTTAATTTTAATTTTTTCCAGCGATTTTTAAAAAAGAAGCTGGTTTTTTCTTCAAAAGCATTTATAATTTCTTCAATCCATAATTTTGTATCTTTTAAAACTTTATTAACACAATCCTTTGAATAATTTACAAGATCTTTGTATTGAGCTTTGTTTTCTGTCAGTAAATTGTCATTATTTATAAAATCATTTTCAAGAGTCAATATTTTTGGTCTAATATTTTTAGTAAAATAATTATATCGCAATATTGCATTTCTATGAAGTTTTTCATGTAGCCACCAGTAACTTTTTTCATCATATCCTAAGCTTTCATTTGATGGAAAATAATCAAAATCAAGAGATTCGCCTTCTTTCAGGTAAAATGGCATGAAAATGCTGGTACATGGGGCAGAAGAGCCTGTTAACCAATATGTTGGATTATTTTCTCTAATGTGAGCAACAAGTGAACCAACTGACTGACTTGGCCTTGTTGGGAAAAAAGAGGAATGCATGCATATGCTACCCATATCTGTTCTATCCGGTGTAATAATATTATCAGTAATAATATTATCATTTATAAAAATATTAGATTCAGTAACTTTTTTATTTCCTTGAAGATTATTTTCCCTATAACCATGATCTCGTAATATTTCCATCATTATTTTAGGGGTTATTTCCCCTTTATTTTTTTCCAGTAAATCCATGCTTCTTTTCTGTCTGGTTGAGGATTTTGAAAAATATGTATAGAATTTATCTGAAAAGGCTTTTTTAAAATTAAAAGTTTCACCTTTTTTTATATAACCTTTTTTTCTCGCATAATCTTCTATATTTTTAGATGAAAATTCAAATTCTTCTTCTATTGTTAAACCATTTGAAATGCTTCTGACCCCATTAATCTTTAAAGCTACCCAGCATTTATTTGCTGTCTCAAGAAGATATGCTTCATTTTTATCTGCGAAAATAAAGGAATTATGATAAAAAAGTTTATGATGCATACCTGCATTTCCACCCTGCCCGTATCTTTCAATAAGTTCTGTCGTAAGCATAAGAGCATCGTAAGAGTTTTTGCACCTTTCAAGGGAAATTCGGATAAGATCCATTCCTAAAAGTCCAGATCTTTCGACAGGTTCTTTTGTAAAAACAGCCTCATTACCTATTGCCAGTCCATATTCATTTACCCCCATCTCACATCCCCACATCCAGAATGGTTTGGAAATTAAAATGGCATTGCTTTCTTTTACATTAGGTATAAACAGATATGTGCATTTAAGGATCTGTCCTTCACCATATTGGGCTTTTGGAAAATATTTTAATATCTGAGCCTCATCAGGTTCTCTGTCGCTATTTTTAGCAAGAATGATGCTATTATCTTTTGTTGCGCTTTTTGTAGCTACCAGGGTATCACACATTTTTGCCTCCAGATAATTTTCTTATTCTTTACCAGTAATTCAATACTATTGATTCAATTGCTTAAATTTTATCTATAATATTAAAATCAATTCCATTAAATTTACTCATTGCTAATTCTATCTTATCATTTTCAATTAATAATATAGATTCAAAAATTGCCGGGAAAATATTACTGTTTAATATTTGAATTTCCTTTTTATTAAAATCTGATAGAACAAAATTGGCAAGTTCTTCATTTTGAGGAGATCCAACACCTATTCTTATTCTTGGGTAATTTTGAGAACCAATATAATTTTCAATGCTTTTTAATCCATTGTGTCCACCACTTGACCCATTGCTCCTTATTCTTATTTTACCAAAAGGTAGAGCAATATCATCAACAATAACCAGACATTTTTCCACTTCTATTTTATAATAATTAAGTACGCTTGAAACTGCAATTCCTGATAAATTCATATAAGTTTGAGGCTTTACAAATATAAAATTACTGCTATTTAATATAACCTTTGCAAAATGGTATTCTCTTGATTTTTGAAATATAAAATTGTTTTGTTTCGCTATCCAATTTAGAAAAAGAAAACCAGCATTATGCCTGTTTTTATCATAACTTTTACCCGGATTTCCCAGCCCGACAACGCAAAGCATTTTGTCCCCTATTTGATATTCTATTTATAACAATTTTTTCATTTTAACCTATTCATAAAACAATAACAATCTTTTATAGGTTAATTAGACTATGTAATTGTATATTGATTTCTGATATTTAAAAGTAAATTTATATTTTAATGGTAAAAATTTATGTTCTAATAACATATTTATTTTTTATAATTTTTATTTTAATAATATTTTTATTCTGGTAATATTTTTATTTTATTATAATTTTTCTTTTATTGTGATTTTTCTTTTATTGTAATTTTTCTTTTATTGTGATTTTTCTTTTATTGTAATTTTTCTTTTATTGCAATTTTTATTTTATTGTAATTTTTATTTTATTGTAATTTTTATTTTATTGTATTTGTAATTAATAATATTGTCTTTCAGGGTGCTTTGCATAATAATTGGATTCTATAAGTATTTTTATAAGTTCTATTTTTGTTTGCTCATCATATGGTAAATTAATTACAATACTTTTAAAATATCTTATTAAATCTTCATTGTGTAAATACATTGAAATAGCAAACTGACCAAATTCTTCAACATTTCCAATAGATGCAACAAAAAAATTATCATTATTATATATTATATTGGATACTTTGCCACCTTCAAGATATAAATTTTCAAATTCTTCCTTATTTTTTATATATTCAACAAGCATTGATATATAACTATTTAGTTCTGTTGCATCCTCAAGCATAACTGTTATATAAAATTTTATTGGTTTATATGGGGTGTTTCGTAAACTTCTTAACATTCTGTAAAATGTAAACTGAACTCTTGCTGTAATAGGCAATCCATTTATTATTGTATTTCCATATTTTTGCTTATAGTAATTACTCCTTAAATCCATTCCTAAAATTAAAAAATGAAGTAAAAGTTCATCAAAATATTTATCAAAGTAAATTGATTCATTATTTGATTGCAGACTATTTAAAAGAAAACTTTTAGCGAGCATTGCCACATAAGGTTGTAGAGCATTTGCATAAATAGAAAAAAAATAGGAAGGGGAATATGCTTCTATTGACTGGTATTTTAACATGTCTGGTGAACCAAAGGATTCTCTATATAAATTTTGAATCTCATTGTTTCGTGGGAAACCAGATGATAATGGCAAAAACTTTTTACTATTTATAAATGCAAAATAAGGGAAAGCCTGTTCTCTAAGTGTACCTTCATTATACGATGGATAACCAATATAATAAATTATATTTTTTACATAATCAATTAATATTTTTGTATATTGATATCTATCTTTTGGCATATTGAAAGGAATATTTTGAAGCATCCATGAAATCTTCGC
>JBKBTB010000113.1:0-5736 GCA_046291015.1 Exilispira sp.
AGCTATGGATGGCTATCCAGTTACAATTAGATTGATAGATCCTCCACTTCATGAATTTGTTCCCCATGATGAAAAGGGACAAAGAAAACTTGCTGAAACTGTAGGAATAAGCTTTGAAAAGGTAAAAGAAAGAGTAGATCAACTTCATGAAGCAAATCCTATGCTGGGTCATCGTGGCTGCAGGTTAACAATAACATATCCTGAAATTCTCGATATGCAGGTCACCGCTATTATAGAAGCTGCAGTAGATGTCGCAAAAGATGGTGTAAAGGTATATCCAGAAATTATGATACCTTTAACAATTGATGCTAAGGAATTTCATATACTTGAGACAAGAGTAAGAAAAGTTGCAGATGAGATTATTAATAAATCGGAAGCTAAAGTAGAATACCTTGTTGGTACCATGATAGAAGTTCCTAGAGCAGCTCTTCTGGCAGATAAGATTGCTCAGTATGCAGAATTCTTCTCATTTGGAACAAATGATTTAACTCAAATGACAATGGGTCTTTCAAGGGATGATGCAGGTAAATTTTTACCGGATTATATTGACGAAAAGAAAACTGGTATATTTAAAAATGATCCTTTCCAGGTACTTGATCAGGAAGGTGTTGGTTTACTTGTCAAAATGGGCATAGAAAAGGGTAGAAGTACAAGACCAAACCTTAAAGTAGGTATATGCGGTGAACATGGTGGTGAACCCGAATCTGTTAAATTTTGCGTTTCTGTTGGAATGAATTATGTTTCATGCTCACCATTTAGAGTTCCTATTGCAAGACTTGCAGCCGCACAGGCTGAAATAATGTCTAAGAATAAGTAAATGATAAGTAAATGATTAAATTTAGGCTGTCCTTAATTCAAAAGCATTTAGGGACAGCCTTTTATCAATAAAATTAATCAAATGAATTATATTAGATTCGTAAATTAAATCATAATGCCGGTTAATCCGGTTTACTTTGATAATTTTCCTTAAAAAATCTATTAAGTTTTTCTGCTTCTTTTATTGATAAAAAATTTATTCTGCCTATCTGCTTTGCCTTATAAAAGATTTCACAACCCTTTTCTAGAGTTATTGCGCATGTCAAAGCCTCTTTTAAGGTCCTTCCACAGGCTATCGCTCCATGATTTGCAAGAAAAGCTGCATTAGAATTCTTTAAAACTTTAATTGTATTTTTAGCAAGTTCTTCACTTCCAGCAACAGCATATTTAGTACATAATATTTTAGGTCCACAGATTTGCGCAATTTCTTCTAAAATTGGAGGTAAAGACTTGCCTGTTACTGCAAATATAGATGCATATAATGAATGAGTATGAATTATTGCTTTTAAATCTTTTCTTCTCTTATAAATTTCAAGATGAAGATTAAGTTCTAAAGAAGGCTTATTTCCTATGTATTCAGAAGTTTCAGTATTAACAATAGGAATATTTTCATTTGACAATCTATCATAACCAATGCCAGAAGGGGTAATTATAATATAATTTTCATTAATTTTAAAACTTACATTGCCCCAGGTTCCAGTAACAAGATTTTTTTGGACAATCTGTTTGCAGATAGATATAAGTTCTTCTTTTTTTTTATTGACAATTTCATATAAATCATTACTTAATTCAATCATTTTCAAATCCTATTTAATTATTAATTCTTAATTATTTAATTATCAATCCCTATGAATTATTAATTCTTAAAAATTAATAACTTCTATAAATTATTAATTTGTATTAGTTATTAATTTCTACTGTATACTAATTTCTATTAGTTATTAATTTCTATTTAGTAACTAATTTCTATTGATTATTAAATTTTATATTTTATTAATTTCTATTAATTATTAATTTACTTATTACATCATTTTTAATGATACTTTAATAATTTTTTCCCGTTAAATTTTGCGAATTTTAGCTATTTAATCTTCAAATCTATAAAATATGAACAGAATCATCTATTTTTACTTCAAAAAGTTCAATTTTATAAGAATAAATATTATTAATATTCTGAATTATTTTTGCAAGTTTATCTATATCGAAATCATTTTTTGTAACAACAAGACAGCTACCACCAAATCCCCCACCAATCATTCTTGAACCTAAAACATCATCTAATTTTTGAATTTGAAAAACAAGTTGATCAATTTCAGAAGTAGATACTTCATAAAGATTTGATAATGAAATATGAGATTGATTTAATAGTGAAAAAGCTTTTTCAAAATTATTTTCCCTAACTAAATTATAAAATTTCATTACTCTATCGGTTTCAGAAACAAAGTGATTGAACCTTTTTACAAGGACAGGGTCTTCTAATTTTAAGATTATATCACTATAAAATTTATAATCATCTATCGCTCTAATAGTAGCCTGTCTTATGTCAAGCTTAAAATTATTATAAATATTTTTTAAAATTTTATCTTTTTCATCTATTCTACTTTTATATCCATTAGCGGCAATCGAATGCTTAATTTTTGTATCTACAATAAAAAATCTTACATTTTCAGGTAGCTTGCAGTATTTATGAGTCAATTCATTATAATTTAAGAATAAAAAATTATTTTTTTTTCCAAACATAACCGTGTATTGATCCATTATTCCACATGGAGCATTCATATAATTATTTTCGCTATATCTTGCAATTTTAACCATTTCTATCTTACTTAAATTAAGTGAAAATAATTCATTTAATCCATATAAAAAACCTATTTCAACTGATGCTGATGAAGAAAGACCAGCTCCATCGGCAAGGTTGCTTACAATTTTAACTTCAAATCCACAGGAAATCTTGATTCCCTTATCATGTAAGGCTCTTAATATTCCAATAAAATATCCATACCAGAATTTACTAAAATCATATTTTTCAATATTATAAATCTGATCCAGGTATATATCCTTAGAATCACCAAATTTATCCGAATAAATTCTGATTGAATTGCCAGCAGTCTTCAATATTGTAATATCGTTATATAAATTTATAGTTGCCGGGCATGAAAAAGTTTCTATATAATCAATATGCTCACCAATAAAATTAATTCTACCCGGGCTTCTAACAGAAATGCTATTCATATAAGCCTCTTAATTTATAGATTATTTTAATCTTTATCGTTTTTATATTTAAATCAAATTTTTTCTATGTTATCTAAATTAATTTAGTTATTGATATTTATAAACTGATATTAGTAAAGTACAGGAATAGATCAAGCAAAAGTCTTATTCTAGCACCTCTTTCTCTAATTTGGATCTTAATTTTAGAAATACCATCAATATCTTTTGCGGCAAATCCATTTAATTTTAAACCAAAAATCCTGCCTATAAAAATCGCTCTTTCAAGATGAAATCGTTGAGAAACAACTATAACATCATCTATATTATACTTTTTATATAAATTTAATATAGAAAATATAGTTCTAAATCCATCTGCATCTATAATTAAAATATCTTCTGGTATTTTCATCCTTAAAAGATCTTTTTTCATATATTTAGTTTCATCATAATTAGATTCTCTGCTATCACCACTTAAAATAATTTTTTTTATTTTAGAATTTTCATATAGATATTTAACCGATTCAATTCTATATTTATAATAAAGATTTATAGAATTTTTTACAGTATATTTTGATGTGCCAAGCAAAAGGCAATATTGATAATTTGGTAAAGAAAAGATATCATCATAAATAAATTTTTGAGTTGAAAATGTAATATAAAGATCAAATGAAAGTAATAATAAGGTAATTATGATGAAAAGATAAAATAAAATTATAATAGGTTTAATTTTTTTTTGCATAAATTCTTTTATGCCATAAATATAATTGAAAGCAATCAAAAAAGCAATTTTGAAAATAATTTTTTAAATTAATTTTTCGATAAAATCCTTAAAAATTTAAAATAGTTATTTACCCGGGCAGCAATCCTCAACTATTTTTGGTATACCTTTGCCTTTGAACATTTTATCATAAAAAGAGGAAAATTCTTCTGCAAGTTTTGTTGCTCTTAGCTTGAAAGATGATTTATCCTTCCAGGTTGATTCAGGATGAAGCAGTGAACTGTTCTCAATTCCAGGACAGGAAGTTGGTATTTGAAGGTGAAATAGATTATCTTCTTCAGTAAATATATTTTTCAGTTCACCATTTATTGCTGCTCTAACCATTGTTCTGGTTAGAGAAAGGGGAATTCTTTTTCCAGAACCATAACTTCCACCAGTCCATCCAGTATTTATAAGATAAACATCTGTATTGAATTTTTGTAATTTTTTTTGTAAAAGTTCTATGTAAAATTTTGGTGCTGCAGGCATAAAAGGCGCTCCAAAAAAAGGAGAAAAGGTTGATTGCGGTTCTTTGATTCCTGTTTCAGTACCGGCTAATTTAGATGTATATCCCATCAAATACCATAAAAGAGCCTGCTCTATAGTTAATTTTGAAATAGGAGGTAAAACTCCATTTGCATCAGCTGTAAGAAAAATTATTACCGAAGGATGTCCTCCGATGCCTGATTCTTTGATATTTGGAATAAATGAAA
This sequence comes from Exilispira sp., assembly GCA_046291015.1. Lineage (GTDB taxonomy): Bacteria > Spirochaetota > JAAYUW01 > JAAYUW01 > JAAYUW01 > Exilispira. The sequence continues at coordinate 4,498 of JBKBTB010000113.1, forward strand.
GAGGATAACTACCTCTTGAATTTTCAGTCAGCCTTATATCAAATAGATCAAAAGAACCATCAGGATATGTCATTACATTTTCAACTATTGCTCCATGATCAAGTGGGTCAGTTTTTCTAAAACATGCATTGTATATTTCCGGTTCTTTTATTGGATCTAAATTGACAAGTTTAGCATAACAACCATATTCAAAATTTGCTATTCCATTATCTGACCAGCCATGCTCATCATCACCCAAAAGCTTCCTGTCTGATGAAGTTGATAGAGTTGTTTTCCCTGTTCCAGATAAACCCAAAAATAATGCTATATCCTGGTTAACTCCCTCGTTAGCAGAGCAATGCAAAGGTAATATATTGTGAAATACTAGATAGTAATTCATTACTGTAAAGATAAGTTTTTTACATGTACCTAAATAGGAAGAACCTATAATAATACCAATTCTATCTTCATAATTTATAGCAATAGCCATCTGAGTAGTTTTACCTGTTTCTGGATTTATTCTAAGCTTTCCTTTATATTTATCTGAATTCAAATAATCATCTGGTAGCATCAATAAGAGAAAAGATTTATTATAAAATACACTTTCACTATATTCATTATATGGTCTAAACATATTAAGTGTAAAAAGAGAATTTAAAGCCTTTGATGAAAATGAATAGATAGTAAGAGAATAAGAAGGATCGGCACCAACATTTCTTACTGTTAGAAATACCTCGTCTTTTTGAAGTAAAAAGTTTATTGCATCATCATAGAGCATTTCAAAAGTTTCTAAAGTTATCGGAATATTGTATTGTGAATCCCAATCAAGGGTTTCTTCATTTGAGCTTCTTTTAACAGTAACGGTGTCTTTCGGGCTTCTTCCAGTAGAGTGAGAAGGTGTTATAGATGATAAAGTTCCGGTCTTAAGAATAAAAACCTCTTTTTTTTCAATGCATTTCTCTATTAAAGATCTTCTTTCAAGATTTACATTAACTTTTACATTGTTTTTATTTAGTTTCGATATCAGCTTTTCGACTCTTTCTTCCATGATACCTCCATAAAAATAATAAATAATATAAAAATAAAAGTGTCAAGGAGATTAAAGTTAGAAATAATTGAAAAAAAATGCAATTGATATATATTTTTAGAGTAATGAAAAAGAATACTATTTATTTAAACTTATTTGTAGTTCTGATAATAATATTTTTTTCTTTTTCAAGTTGTCCGGATAATAAAAACAAACAGATAACACAGGTTAAG
>JBKBTB010000114.1:0-2723 GCA_046291015.1 Exilispira sp.
TAGAAGAACTTTCAAAAGTCTGGAAAAAATACCCGGATATAATTATATTAATGGATACAGTTTCTTCTATGGGAGGCGTTAGTATTAAAACCGATGAACTTGGTGTCGATGTTTGTCTGAATTCTTCTCAAAAGGATCTTGGATTGCCTCCTGGTCTTGCAATATGCTCTGTTTCTCCTAAGGCTATTGAGAAGGCAAGAAAGGTAAAAAACAGGGGGTATTACTTCGATTTACTTGAACTATATAAATATGTTGCCGAAAAAGAGCCTTACAACCAGTATCCTTCTACTCCAACATTGTCTCATTATTATGCATTAAAACATCAATTAAAAAAGATATTAGAAGTGGAAGGACTTGAAAATAGGTTTAAAAGACATCTTGAAATGGCAGAATATACAAGAAAATGGGCAAAAAAATACTTTGAGCTTTATCCTAAAAATGAAAATTGGTGTTCAGTAACTCTTACAACAATAAAAAACACAAGAGGTCTTTCTGTAAAAGGTTTAAATGAAGAACTTGGTAAAAGAGGATTTTTAATATCAAATGGATATGGTGATCTTAAGGAAAAGACATTTAGAATTGCCCATATGGGTGATTTTACTGTTAAAGATATTGAAGAAGTTACTTCATTAATCGAAGAGATCTGGAATCTGAAATAAGAAATTAAAAAGGTTCAAAAAGGGAGGCAAAATCTCCCTTTTTTTCGACTATTTTACAATTATTTAATATTTTCAAATAATTGCTATTTTATTAAAATTAATATTTTTCTTGATTTCTTTTTCTTAAAAGGTTATTTTTTTAAAGATATTTCAAATAGAGGGTATAATATGGCATGTTTATTTGATTTTAGCAAAGAAAAGACAAAGGGTGTTCTTAAAGTTACAATTCCGCTTGTTGATATAGAAAATAAATATCAGCAAAAAATTAAAGAAAATTTACCAAAGATCAAGATGAAAGGTTTTAGACCAGGGCATGTCCCGGTTAATCTTATTGAAAAACAATTTGGTCAGCAATTTAAGTTTGATGCATTAAATGATATCCTTTCGGAGGAATACAAATCATATATAGATAAAGAAAATATAACTCCAGTTTCTCAGGCTCATATTGATTTTAATGAAAAAGATCTTGATTTTACAAAAGATGTTAATGTGACATTAACATTTGATCTTCCTCCTTATGCAAAATTAGGTGATATCAGCTCTTTAAAAACTGATAGAATAAATATAGAAGTTAAAGATAAAGATATAGAAGAAGAAATTGAAGCTTTTAGAAAAAGATTTTCTGTGATGGAAGAAGTAGATTCCGAAGTAAAAAAGGATCTTTTTGTTGAAGTAACTGCAAAGGCATATGATGAAAATGGAGATTTTATTCGAACGATAGATAGAACAATTAAGGTTGGTGAAAATTTAAGCAAATTAAATATTGATGATCACCTTTTAAATCATAAAAAGGGCGAAACAATAACCTTTGAAGTTAATTATGATGATTCAGTCATATTTGAAGAATTTAAAAATAAAAAAATCAAATATGAAGTTGTAATCAATAATGTTAAAAATTCAAAGCTTCCAGAATTTACCGATGAATTTGTAAAATCAAATTCAAAGTTTGAAAATATTCAGGAATTTAAAAATGATATAGAAAAAAGATTAAAAAAATATGCTGAATCTTTTGCAAAAAATTATAATTTATCATTTATATATAATAATATCAAAGAGATTTCTGAAATAGAAATTCCACAATCAATAATTGAAGAGAATGTTGAAAGGGCAATTGATAATTATGCGACAAATAGTTATGGTATAAGAAGAGAACAGCTTGAACAGATATTAAAAGCTACAAAATCATCAATGGAAGAATTTAAAAATAAGATAAGACCTTCTGTAATTCGTGATATCGAGAAAGAATTAATATTAGAATCAATAATTAAAGAAAAAGATATAAAAGTCACAGAAAAGATGTGGGAAGATTTAAAAAATGAAATTGGTGAAGAGATTGAAGATAAGTCAAAATTAGATGAAGAGATTGAAAAGAGAAAAGAAAGTTATGAATATTACTTAAAAAGAAAAGCTGCAGAAGAATATCTTCTGGAAAATGTAAAAATCGGTAAAACGATAAGATATGAATTTAAAGATATAGCAACATTAACAGAAGAGCTTGAGAAAATGAATAATCCTCAAGATGAAAACAATTCTGACATTTTAAAAGACAAAAATGAGGATAAAAAGGAGCTTAATTAATGAAAGAGAAGAATTATTTAGTTCCCATTGTCATCGAGCAGAGTTCTGCTGGAGAACGTTCTTTTGATATTTTTTCAAGGTTATTAAAGGATAGAATAGTTTTTATAGACGATGAAATTAATGATCAAACAGCTAAACTTGTAATAGCTCAGCTTTTATTTTTAGATTCTGAAGATCCAGATAGAGATATTCATCTTTACATTAATTCACCTGGTGGGGTTATAACCTCTGGTCTTGCAATATACGATACCATGCAGCTTATAAAACCTGATGTTTGTACTATTTGTATAGGTCAGGCAGCTTCAATGGCAGCTGTTTTACTTGCAGCAGGCGCTCCTGGCAAAAGAACTGCACTACCACATTCAAGAATAATGATACACCAACCATGGGGGGGATTTCAAGGGAAGGCTTCAGAAATAGAAATTCAGGCAAGAGAGATGGCTAAGATGAAGGCTCAAATACTTAATATTCTCTCAAAACATACAG
>JBKBTB010000114.1:2733-5704 GCA_046291015.1 Exilispira sp.
TATTAAAAAAATTGAAAAAGATATTGAGCTTGATTATTTTATGGATTCTAAAGAAGCCATAGAATATGGTTTAATAGACAAAATAATTGAAAGTAAAACTCAAGAAAAACAATGATCTAATATAAATTAATATAAATAATAATTGATTGAATATGAATAATTGAGATACCGAGAAAAAGTATTTATAACAATAATAATATAAAAATTTAGAGAAATAGTGATGAGTAATGAATTAAAAAGATGTTCATTTTGTAATAAAACATCAAAAGAAGTAAAGCAAATTTTTATTGGTACAAACGCAAATATATGTGATCAATGCATTGAGTTTCTATATGATTTAGTTATAAATCAGCAAAATAGAAAAGTGGAACAAAAGGAGTCTGTTGATTTTAAGAAGATCAAACCAGCAGATATTAAAAATTTTTTGGATAGTTATATTATAGGCCAGGATGAGGCAAAAACAGTTTTATCTGTTGCCGTATATAATCATTATAAAAGGATATTTAGCAAAAAGATTTCAGATGTAGAGATTGAAAAATCAAATATTTTACTTGTTGGACCTACTGGTTCTGGTAAAACACTTCTCGCTCAGACTCTTGCAAGATTTTTAAATGTTCCATTCGCAATTGCTGATGCAACAACCTTAACTGAAGCTGGATATGTCGGTGAAGATGTTGAAAACATACTTTTAAGATTGATTCAAAATGCAAATGGTGATATTAAGGCAGCAGAAAAAGGTATTATCTATATTGATGAGATTGATAAGATTTCAAGAAAAAGCGAAAATCCATCAATTACAAGAGATGTTTCCGGTGAAGGTGTTCAACAGGCTCTTTTGAAAATTATTGAAGGTACTATTGCAAATGTGCCTCCTCAAGGAGGGAGGAAACATCCATATCAAGAATTTATTCAGATAAATACAAAAGATATTCTCTTTATATGCGGTGGTGCATTTGTTGGACTTGAAAAAATTGTTGCAAGAAGAATTAAGAAAACACCAATTGGATTTAATAGAGAATACATAAAAATTGATGATAAGGTTATAAATTCAAATATAGAAAGTGAAGATTTGATAAAATTTGGATTAATTCCAGAGCTTGTTGGAAGATTACCAGTCGTTGTTCCATTAGATGAATTACAGCTTTCTGATCTGATAAGAATACTAACAGAGCCAAAAAATGCCATTATAAGGCAATTTCAATATTTGATGGCACTTGAGGGAAAAGAACTTGTATTTGAGGATGATGCACTTAAAGCAATCGCAGAATTGTCCCTTGAAAAAAAACTTGGCGCAAGGGGACTTCGATCTATTATAGAAAAAAAATTGTTGAAATTAATGTTTAATTCTCCTCAGATGGCTGATGTTTCCAGAATAATAATTACAAGAAAAGTTATAGAAGAAGAGACCCTTCCTATATTTGAATATAAAAGGAACCTATCTTCTGGCTGAATCAAAAATAAGTTTTATCAATAAAAAGATCACTGAAATTAAAATAAATACTATTACAATATTTGCGATTAAAATGTAAAAGATTAAAATAGATAAGATAGATAGACAGAAAAATGTCAGATAAAAGAATCATTGCATCAATAGAAGATTTGCCAGATGATATAGTTTATTATCTAAATAAAAATTATAAATTTTATGATCTATCGCCTTATCTTAAAAATTACAAGACAATAAAAAATTATGAGATAGATAATAGAGAGCAATGGAATAAGTCAATAAAAGATATTTTTCTAAATATAAAGGATTTTGAAAGTCCAGATCTAGTTATTTTCAGAACATATACAATTTTAGATAAAAATCTTATAGATATCTTCCCTTCAAACATTTTATTTTTAAGGGCTGGTTCTGGTTATGATAATATTGATATAAAATATGCTTTAAGTAGAGGTTGTTTTGTAGAAAACACCCCTATGGCAAATACAAATTCAGCTTTTGAACATACCATAGCACTCCTTTTTGCAGCACTGAAAAATTTGCTTCAATTTGACCAGAGTACAAAAAATGGTAACTGGAGAGATAATATTGGTTTGAATATTGAAGCGAAAGGGAAAAGTATATGTATTGCTGGATACGGGAATATAGGTTCAAAAGTTGCCTCTTTAGCCGAATTTTTGGGTATGAATATATATATTTATGATCCTGTAAAATCATTGATAGGTTATTTTAATGAAACTTTTAAACTTAAAGATAACCTAAAAATAACAGAATTTAGATATAATGATTTTGATTATAATCCTTTATATGAAATTGTTAAAGAAGTAGATATTATTTCTTTTCATGTCCCATTATATGATAAAACATATAAAATTATAAATGAAAAATTTTTAAGTTTTTTAAAAGAAAGATCAATATTGATAAACACATCTCGTGGCGAACTTTTTGATCAAGAAGCAACATTTTCTTATTATAAAAACAATCCTCGTTCAATACTTGCTACAGATGTTTTACCAAAAGAACCTGGTCTTAAAGAAAATCCATTATTCAATTTGCCAAATTGTATTATTACCCCTCATATAGGAGCTTATACAAAAGAAGCAAGGATCAGGTTGAAGGAGGAAGTTATAAAATGTATTGAATCTTATTTTAATGAAAAGAGAATTTTATATCCTGTAAATCCAGATTTCTATTTTTCACCATATTTTAAGTATTAGCGACATAATTAATAATAATTAATATGCCCTTTATAGAAATTTTATTTAAGAACTTTTATAAATATTGATATATAAATATTGATAAGATATTTTAAAAGTTAAATTTTTAAATTGATAAAAAATTATACTCAATAAAAAAATCAAAAAATAGATTTATAATCAATAATATAAGTCAATAATATAACAATAATGTAATAAAATATTATGAGTATAATACATTAAAAGGCAAATGCAATAAAAATAAATAATAATAGCTATAGCAAAGAGCAACATCCTTTTAATTGTATATAATTATCTGTAATTTTACTTT
>JBKBTB010000115.1:0-5696 GCA_046291015.1 Exilispira sp.
GATTCAAAGCAATTGGTAAAATCCATTGATAAAGAGCTTAAGATTATATATTTTGCAACAACTTCAAAACTTGATTCAAGAGAAGGAGTAATAATACAAGCGATTTTAAAGCAATATGAAAAGAATTCTAAAAATATAAAGCTTGAGATAATTGATGTAAATAAAAGACCGGATTTAGCAAAAAATTATGAAATTTATGAAGATGGCACAGTATATCTTTCCTATAATAATAGAAATAAGAAATTATCTTCTATTGATTTCTGGGAGATAACTCAGGCACCTGATGAGACTTCACAGGGTAAACAACTATTTACAGCCGAAAAATTGATATCATCGGCAATAAGGTACTTGCTTTCTGCTGAGGGTAAAAAAGTTTACTTTATCCTCGGACATAAAGAAAAATATACCAATGATTACCAGCCTGAGGGGTATTCTACTGTAAGTGAATACCTTGGTAAAATAAATAGAGAAGTAATTAATATCAATCTTCTTGAGAAAGGAAAAATTCCTGAGGATGCCTCTTTAATTGTCATAGCAGCACCAACCGAAGATTACTCAAAAGAAGAAATTAAGTTAATAGAAGAATATATTTCAAAAGGTGGAAAATTTATATTGATTACAGATTTTGATGTAAATTCAAATATAGTTTCTATTCTTTTGAAAAAATATGATATAATTCAACAAAATGGAGTTTTAGTAGATAATATAAATTATTTTTATGGTCTTGGTTTCTTTTATCCTTTACTACAGCTTTCTTACCATAAGATAACTGAAAAAGTACAGGAATATAATAAACCAGTATTGATTAAGACAGCGGCTCCTTTGATAATAAATCCTGATACTCCAAGATCGGAAGATTATCAAATAATATCTTTAGGAAATACTTTTGAAACATCATGGAATGATATAGCAAAGGAGTATGATTTTAAATCTGAGCCAGATTTTGATAAAAATAAAGAAAAAAAAGGAGTTAAACACCTTGGCTTTGTTATAGAATCTTTGAAAGCAAAGAATTCAAAAGGTCAAAATGAGCCTATAGGAATAATATATTGTGATTCAGATATGTTTACAAATAATATATTAAAATATGGCTATTCTCTTGGTAATCTTATGCTATTTGAAAATTCTGTCAATTTTTTACTGGATGATTTTGTATTGTTAAACATTCCCGGCAAAGATCTTGACACAACAAAGGTTACACTTAGTGCAAAGGCTCATAGATATATTTCTTTAACTTTATTTGTTTTCATCGAAGTTTTAGCTCTTTTAATAATTTTTGGTTTAAGATTTTACAAAAATTACATAAAAAAATTTGAGTTAAGAAAAGAGGTTGAAAATGAAAAGATCGAGTAAACAGATTATTGTATTACTCATAATTTTTTTGGTTATTATTTTTTCTTATTATTCTTATAAATTTGTAAAGGAAAAATTTATTGATAAAAAAAAGGTTATAGATTCTTCACTGGTTTTTGAAAATTTCAATCCAGAAAGTATAAACCATATTTATGTAGAAGATTCTATTGGTGGTACAAAATTTGAGCTTTCAAAAGACCAGAATATCTGGAGATTTGTAAATCCTAAAGAATATAAAACGGATAACTCTATTATCCAAACCTATCTTACTGGCTTTCAGCAACTATACTTTAAGGAAAAATTTGAAATTGGGGAAAATACAACGCTTGAAGCATTTGGTCTCGATAAACCACAAAAAACATTTGTTTTCAATTATTCAATAGATGGCAAATCTCAAAAAACTGGTGTAATTTTTGGTGACACCACTCCTTCAAGGGATGGGTTATATTTAAAAGTTATAGATAAACCAGAAATATATGTAATAACATTGGAGGCAATTCAGCTTATCGATTTTAACGCAAATCATCTTAGAAATAAACAGGTATTTTCAAATGTTAAGCAGGAAGAGATAAAATTTATTAAATTCATAAATAAAGAGACAAAAGATGAAAATATTATCGAGTATAATGATAATAACTATTACTTTACAGCATCTTATAATACAAAAGCCAGCAAACTTTTAATTCCAGCTGAATCTATTAAATCTATTTTAGACAGAATCTTTTATCTATCTGCTACAGATGTAAAAGATGAACTTCCTGAAAAATATCAGGTAGAATATGAAATAATAATTGGGACAAAAGATGGAAATACTATCAATTGTATTATATTCAAAAAGGAAAAATCAGCTGATGATTATATGGAACTTTATTATGCTATAAATAAAAGTACAAATGAAATTTTTATAATTACTTTAACTACAATAAAAACATTCTTTACTCAAAAACCTTATCTTCTAAGTGAACTTATAAATGAATAAAACAAAGGGCATCCAATCTTATGGATGCCCTTTATATTTTTTCTAATAATTTTTGGTTAAATAATCAACAATTTGCGCTAAAAAGATAAAATGAAAATCGTTTTCTTTATAAAAATCTTCTTTAACATCTGTAGTTATCCGGGAAGAATCTAAAGGTATAACTAACAATTTTTTTAAGATTAGTATTTCAGAAGCTTCCTTAAAAAATATAGTTTTATCCTGATAGTTAATAGGAGAAAGTCTGTCAATATGCATCTTATTAAAATCTCTACCACTCTTTGAACCGAGTAATTGCAATATATCCTTATAAGAATCTTCAAAAAAGCAGATAGAAAAAAAATCATTTTTATTGACATATTCAAAAGTGTATCTTGAAGGGCGGATAAAAACCTGAGCAACAGGCTTATTCCATAATATCCCAAACATACCCCAGCTTGCAGTCATCATATTATAATTACTTAAATCACCAGATGTTATTAAAAACCATTTTTTATTTATCCTATTAAGTAAATTATCAGAAAAAGAAAAAGGATTAGACGACTTGAAATTACCCATTGAATGATGCATCAAGTTCATTTATAACATTTTGTGGATCAATTCCATGAGCATTAAGACCCTGAACCAATGTTTCTGCTCTTGCTGCAAAACAACCAAGACATCCGACATTATATCTCGCAAGTATTTCTGCTGCTTTTGGATGAATAGATAAGATTTCCATTATATTCATTGAACCCCAATCTTTTTTCATAACTATAACTCCTCAATAAAAAATTATTAAAAAATATATTCTAAGTCAAGTTTATTTTTATTGTAAAATAATTTTTAATAAATATTATATCTTAAAAGTAAAAGAATAATTTTGAAAAATAATGAAAAACAATATAAATTAAAAAAATAAAAATCAAAAAATAGTATAATAGAAAATTATTACGAAAGAATTAGGAATAGTATTATGATCTTAAACTGCGATATACATTGTCATTCTGGTTATTCAGGTGGTGTTGGAAAAATATCATTTGATAAACTTTATGAAAACTTAAAATTAAAAGGGATTAATATCTATGGTAGTGCAGATGTTTTGCATCCTTTATGGAGAGAGAGTTTAAAAGAAGCATTAATAGAAAAAGAAGAAGGATTTTTTATATTAAAAAATTATCAGAATTTTATAAAAAATAATAATATAATAAATTATCAAAAGGATAATGCTAATAAATTTTATTCAGTTAGGGATGAAAATTTTTTAAATAAGGAATTTATTCCAAGAATTGTACTACAAACTGAAATTGTACTGACAGCGCCATATTATTTTGATATCAAAAAAAGAAAAATAGCACATATAATTGTCTTATTTCCATCATTTAAAGTTGCTGAGGAATGTGCAAAGATTTTAGATAAATTTGGTGTAAAATTATCTATAGGAAGACCATTTATAAAATTTGAGACAATCAGTCAGCTCGAGGATTTTTTCGAAAATTTGGTCATAAGGTACCCTGATATTGAGATTATACCTGCACATATATTTACACCTGATGGAGTTTTGGGTGGAGAAAATCCAATTGAATCGCTGGAACAATTTTTTGGGTCATTTACATATAAAATTCATGCCCTCGAATCAGGACTTTCTGCAGATCCAGATATGATTCTAAGTATAGAAAATTTAAATAAATATGCAGTGATATCAAATTCAGATGCTCATAGTGAAGCGTTAAATAGAATTGGAAGAGAATTTTTTGCTATTGAATTATCCGATATGGGATATCATAATTTTATTTCAGCTATCAGAGAGAAAAAAATTGTGTATTCTGTAGAGTTTAAACCTGAACATGGAAGATATTATCTTACAGGTCATAGAGAGGATAGACACATTAATAATAGAGCTATTTTTTATAATTATGAAGATGTACCACAGGATTTTATATGTCCCATCTGTCATAAAAAGATGGTTCAGGGTGTTGAATACAGGGTTAATCTTCTTTTGCAAAAAAATAAGAATCTTAAAAATTTAAGAAGACAAAAATTTTATTATTCCATACCTTTAATGGATATTATCTCTTCAATAAAAGTATATTCAGTAAAATCGATAAAGATCAAACAAATATATGCAAAAATAATAGATAAAATAGGTTTTGAGAGTAATTTATATATGATAGATGAAAAAGAATTTATAAAAAGAATTGAAAATATCGATATCGATGATCGGGTCAAAAAGGCTCTTTATTCAATAAAAAAGGAGAAATTTAAATTCGATCCACCAGGTTTTGATGGACATTATGGTAAATTGATAGTTGATTTAAGTTAAAATCAATATTATTTTAACTTAAAAATTTAAGTCAAGATATAAATTAATTACTTATTCAAAATATCAATTACTTTATTGATATTTTCATTAAAAATTTCAATCATAGAATTGCTAAGAGTAAATGCTTTCGAATCAGATATAGTTAAGGATTCTTCACCATCAAAATTTTTTGAGTTTTCCAGATCAATTTCATCTGTTTTAATATTATCAAATACAAGATTTAAAGATATATCAACCCTGAATTTTGAGTTTAAATAATTAACGGATTGAATTTTCCCGCTTATTTCAGCATATGAACTTAAATTTAATCTTTTTAATAATTCTAGAGAAAGAATTTTAGAAGATAGACCATTGTCTATAATTTTTATTTTATATTTACTCTGTAAAAAACTACTTAAATTATAAACAGCATAAGAAAATTCATATTGCGCAAATTCTCCATAAATATTGTTAAGATAAATAACAAAAGTAGTTTTTGGATCATTGCTTTGAGAATAAACAGGGTGAATTTGAAGAGTAATATATAAAAATATTAATAAAAAAATTACAATAATCTTTTTCATAGTATTAAAGCCCTTTACTTATTTAGAAAATTATAATTTTATTTTCTATAAATAATTATAATAATAAAAAATTCAAAGTCAATATTCTAAAATATTAAAAGAGTAATATAATATTTACATGAATAAAAATATATATAATCATAGAAATATAATATTATTACAAAACAAAGTATTAAAACTAAGAGAAAAGTTATTTGGAAAAATTCATAACTACATTAAAATGATGACAGCAAATTCGGATTTTACATCTGTTGTAATATCAATAAATTTAAAAGGTTTCCCAAAAAATTTTGAAAAATTAAATATTGTTTTTAATTCTATAATTGAATTCTTTGAAAAGTTTTTTTTAGAAAAGAGAATAATATCCTGCAAGTTATTTGTAAGTATGCTTGGTCTAACTGTAGTTATTTTGATAAAAGAAAGCCCTGTGATATTAAAATATATTTCATATAAAATAGAGGAAAATTTAAGATTTTTAGATATAGATATTTTTTATGGTAAT
>JBKBTB010000116.1:0-5642 GCA_046291015.1 Exilispira sp.
ATTTTACAATATTAATATTTGGTTTTTGTCTATCAAAATCCTTAAATATTTTTTGAAGTTCTTTAGAGTTTTCTCCTATTAATTTTTCGCCATTTCCTGCTATTTTGGAAATTTCAAAAATCAATTCATAATCGACTGGTATGCTAATTTTTCTTGTGTATACCGTTCCTTTAGAATCTTTAAATGGAAATTGCACTAAATTTGTTGTACCGATTGCAATCGGATATATTTTTATGTTATTTTTTTTCGCTTCATTTGCAGCATAAATTGGATGAATATAACCATCATTGTTGATTCCATCAGTTATTAATATAATATTTTTAGATTCTCCTTTATAATTTGAAAGTTGCTCAATAGCACTTATTATCGCATTTCCCATAGCTGTCCCATCTTCAATTAAATCCAATTCTATTTCCCTTAATCTGCTTAAAATAAATTTTTTATCAGAAGTTAATGGAATATATGGAATTGAATATTTTGCAAAAATTACAATCCCAAAAAAATCAAATTTTCTATTTTTAATAAAAGATTCTATAACTTCTTTGGCTTTATCCAATCGACTTTGCGGGTAATAATCCAATGCTTTCATTGTTGATGAAATATCAAGACAAAAAACAAACGCATGCCCTTTCTCCTCTATTGGAATTTTATCTAAAAGATAAAGAGGAGATGAAGAACCAATAATAAGAAAGAGTAAGGATAATAAAATTGTTAAAAATTTTAAAAATTTAATAATATTGAATTTTAATGGGATTTTATCTATGGAACTTATAGGAAAGCCATCCTTTACATAGCCTTTAATTAAAATAAAATAAAATAATAAAAATATAGGTATCAAAAAAATAATAATATAGGGATTTTCAAATCTGATTTTATCCATTTTTATTATCCATATGGCTTTTTATCTGGCTTATAAATTCGAGTACAAAATTATTAAGAAAATTTTCTTTTAAAATAAAAAGATTATCTTCATCATTATAAGAATAATTAATAAGGCTTTTATTTTTTAATGTTATTAAATTTTTGAATTTTTGATTTTGTAAAATAGATAAATCTGAATTGATTAACTTAGATATCTGCTTTGTAAATTCAATTAATAATTTTTTATAATCTTCTTTTGATATATCTTTTCTTAAAAATTGCTTCTCGGTTCTCGATAAAATATTTTTAATTTTAATTAGTCTTTTATTTTCTTTATATTTGTAAATGATAAGATTTAAAAAATTATATATTTTCATTGTCGAAAAATATAAGAATAATGAAAATAATGTAAATATAAAAAACAAAATTAATATATAAAATGCAATATATCTTTGAAATTTATGTAGATATGGTAATATAAAAAACTCATTTATTTTATTATTTAAGTTTATTGATATTGAATCAAAATTATAATAAGAAGAAAAACCATCAAAAAAAATTAAATCTGAAAATTTAAATAATCCAGTCGAAAAAACTTGTATTTTTAATACAAGATAATATCTATTATCTTTTTTTTTAATTTTGTAATTTATTATGTTTATATCAGGATTTAATGTTTTCACATAACTTTTCGAAAGATCAATATCAAATATACCATATTGATTTAAATCTATAGTTAGTTTGATTATCTCACCGCTCAAAGGATTTTTAGGGGAAATGGTAAAATTTCCTGAAATGAAAATTGAGCAAAGAAGAATTAAACATAAGGAAGGAAATATTAAAAATATTTGCTTTCTCATTTTATAATTAGTGTTTTGTAATTTTATATTCAAAAAATTGTTGTAGTTTGCTATAGACTTCTTCATCTGTATTTATAACTATAGTATCGATATTTGATTTATTGAATTCTTTGATAGTATTTTCAACTATGACATGATAAGGGATTTGTTTGTAAAGAGATGGTTTTTCAATTGATGTATAAAATTTTAAGACAGAAGACAATTTTTCTTCTTCTTTATCTAAGATTAATATTGATGTTAATGAATGCTTTTGTGTCAGGAAAGTTAATAAATTTATATTGATCTTAAAAGAAAAATCTGAAACAAAAAAAATCTGAGATCTTTTTTTCAATATATTGAAAATATTCTTATAAAGATGTTCGATATATCCGGTGGGTTTTGGCTCAATATATAAGGACTTTAGCATATTTAAAATTTTAAAAAAATATTGTAATTTTCTGTTAAAAGGGAAAAAATATCTAATTTCATTGTCAAAAAGTATTAAACCAGTATTATCATTAGACTTTAATGATGAATAAAGCAATGCAAAAACTACCTGCAAAGCTGTTTCTATCTTACTTTTATTCTTAAATTTTTGAAACATCGAACTTGAAATATCCAGAAGAATAAGATTAAATCTATTTCTATCCTCGATATATTCTTTTATGTATAGAGTGCGAAGCTTTGCATACAGATTCCAGTTAATTAATTTTATTGAGTCATTTTGAGTAAAAATTCTATTTTGATAAAAATCAAGACCCAAACCCTTAAATGCGCTTTTAAATTCTCCTATAAAACTTTTGTTTGAGAGTTTATATAAGGAAAGAAGAATTTCTTTAAAAAAGATTTCTTCAGCAAGTTTTACCTTCAATGTTAATGCACCTGTATATGTTCTATAATATCGTCAATTATAGAATCAACAGTAATATTTTCAGCAATAGCTTCATATGATAGAATTATTCTGTGTCTTAATACTTCATGAACTATATACAAAATATCTTCCGGTAAAATATAATTTCTATTTTCAAAAAATGCTTTTACTTTTGCTGCTTTAAGCAAACTTATTGAGGCTCTGGGAGAAGCACCCCATTGAATGAAGTTTGAAAGATGTGATAAAGCATAATTTGATTGATTTCTTGTAGATTGGACAATATCTGTAATGTAGTTTAATATTCTATCATCGCAGTAAATCTTGGATATTTGATCTTGTATTTTTAAAATATTTGAAGGTTCAAAAATATGTTCAATATTTTCATTTTCAATATCATTAATATTTTTCAATATGGCTATTTCTTCTTCTTTTGAAGGATAGTTAATGATAATTTTAAACATAAATCTATCCATTTGAGCTTCAGGTAGAGGATAAGTCCCTTCATGTTCTATTGGGTTTTGTGTGGCTACAACAAAAAAGGGAAATGGTAACTTATAATTTTCACCACCAATATTTACTTCATATTCTTGCATAGCTTGCAAAAGAGCGGATTGTACTTTGGCTGGAGCTCGATTTATTTCATCAGCTAAAACTATATTATTAAAAACCGGTCCTTTATAAGGATTAAATAAAAGAGTGGAAGGATTGAAAATCATATTACCTGTAATATCGGAAGGGAGTAAATCAGGTGTAAATTGAATCCTTTTAAAACTAAGATTAAATAAGGATGAAAGAGTTTTTAAAATCAATGTTTTTGCTATGCCTGGTACACCTTCCAAAAGAACATGCCCATTGGCAAAAAGACAAATAGATATTTTTTGTATGGCCTCTTTTTGTCCTACTATTTTTTTGCTCATTGAACTTAAAATAGAATTGAGTATTTCTTTCCCTTCTATATTCATTTTAATTCCTTATACTTGATGAAAAATATTTCATTAATAATAATCTTATAGTTAATATTATAATATCATAATAGCCTTATAATTGAAACAAATAAAATAATGAAAATTGTCGGAGAGGGGACTTGAACCCCTATGAGTTGCCTCACTAGATCCTGAATCTAGCGTGTCTGCCATTTCCACCACTCCGACAAAATAAAAAATTACATAATATATTGGTCTGGTCTTCTATCTAAGATAACATTATTTTTGGGTGTAATCATCTTCTGATTTGCAAGTTCTGGATATATTCTTGCTATCTTAATTGTTTCCTTGTTTTTAGGGAAACTGATTAATCTTCTACCCGATGGATCCACTATCTGTGATTTCCCTGTAAATTTTAATACTTTACCATTGACCTTTTCAATACCAATTCTATTTGATGTAACAATGAAAACTCTATTTTCCATGGCTCTTGTTATCATTGCATTTTGGCAATAAGGAAGAACCAGGTTAGCAGGATGGAGTATTACTTGAGCCCCTTTTAAAGTCAATGTTCTTGCTGCTTCAGGAAAAATCCAATCGAAACATATCATCATACCAAATTTAAAAGATTTGTATTCAACTACTTTAAATCCACTTGCACTTGGAGTAAAAAAATCCTTTTCATCATTAAAAAGGTGAACTTTTCTATAGTTCAATAAAAATTTACCTTCTCCAATAAAAAATGAAGAATTAAAAAACCTACCACTTTCATTTTCAATATACCCACCTGCAATTGCTATTTTTTTTTGCTCGGTGAATTTAATAATCTTTTCAAAGATATAATCACTTTGTAAAAGAGAAAGTTTTTTCACTTCTTCCTTTGATTCAAAAAGGTATCCACTTAAAAATAATTCAGGAAAAAGATAGATATCTGCTTTATTATTTTTATTTATAATATCAAAAGCTTTATTTAAATTCGCTTCAAGATTTGCTCTTATAGGATTAAATTGAACAATACCTATTTTTAATTCCTTTTCTTCCATATATAAATTTATAAATTAAATTAAATAAAAGTAAAGTGGATATAAGGTATAATTATTTGTTGAAAATATTTATAATTTTAATAATCTTATTTTATGGATATCAATAAAAAAGTTAACCTGATAGATTATTATGAATTTAAAAAACAACTTGAAAAAATTACTGAACAATTTAATGAGGTACAAAATTCATTACCTATTTCAAATCTTGAAGATTATCTTAAACAAATTAATGAAATGATATGTTCTTCTAATTTCTGGGATAATCCGAAAGAAGCTCAAAAAATTCTGGATAAACAAAATGTTTTGCAAAAGAAAATAAGTTTATTTAAAAAATTAAAAGTAGATATAGAAGATATCAACAATTTACTTGAAAACACAGATAACGATGATGTACAGGAAATAAATGAGTTATATAATATTTTTATAGAGATAAAAAATAGTTTCAATCAATTTATTTACCTTTCTATTTTCGATGAAGTTGATAATTCTAATGCTTATTTAACTATAAAACCAGGAGCAGGTGGACTTGAATCAACAGATTGGGCACAGATGCTATTAAAACAATACTTGAGATATGCAGAAAGAAAAAATTTTAAGACTGATATTATTGAATATTCAAATGCTGAAGGAGGTGGAATAAAGGTTGCGACAATTGAAATTCGAGGGGAATATGCTTATGGTTTTTTAAAATATGAAACTGGTATTCATAGACTTATAAGGATTTCTCCTTTTGATACTAATGCTAGAAGGCATACATCATTTGCTTCTGTATATGTTTACCCTCAGGTTTCAGATGATATAGAGGTTGATATTAATCCTTCTGATATTAAAATTGAAACATTCCGATCTTCTGGAGCCGGAGGACAGCATGTAAATACGACTGATTCAGCAGTTAGAATATATCATATACCTACAAAAATTGTTGTTGTCTGTCAAAATGAAAGATCACAACATCAAAATAGAGAAAAAGCACTAAAAGTATTAAAATCAAGACTTTATCAGTATTATCTTGAAGAAAAAAAGAAAAGTGAAGAGGAAAATTTTGCTGAAAAAAAAGAAATTTCATGGGGAAATCAAATTAGAACTTATACGCTACAGCCTCATA
>JBKBTB010000117.1:0-5634 GCA_046291015.1 Exilispira sp.
ATCTTTAAATGCTTTAATTATATAACTTATGCTAAAAATAGTAAGTAGAATATAAATAATGCCCCAGATAGAAAATGTTAATCCAGCAGGGACAAAAAGATTTGGATATTGGTCAGATAACTCTCCCGTACTTTTTCCATTTAATGGTAAGGATGTTGCTCGATAATTTAGGAAAATCATAACAGCAAGCAGAATAAAAGCAAAAAATGTTAAAATAATGGCAACATTAAATTTCATTTTTACCTCCAGAAATAAAATTATACTTATTTAACTAAATACTATAGTAATATAATTATTTGTAATAGTTTGGTCAAATCTTTATATGAAATTTGAAATTTTAATTGTTTGATCATATTTTAATCTTATTCTTAAAAAAATTCTGTTATCTATAAACATAATGTTATTAATAACAGATAAAATTGAATCTTTACAAAAATATAAATTATAATATCGCTAATTGAATTTATTGAAGATTCTTTTGTGATAAATTGATTATAAGATATATTTTTATAAATTATTATTGAAGAGGCTTTTTTGATTAATACAAAACAAAGATATTTTGTTTCTGTAATAATTCCAAATTTTAATAGGGTTGAAAGCTTTTATAGAGCAGTTAATAGTGTTATAAATCAAACTTATAATGATTTTGAAATTATAATTATTGATGATGGATCGGAAAAATCTATATTGGAAAAAAATAGAAAATTTGTCGATGATCTAAAAAAGTCACATAATAATATTCCAATTATAATGCTGGAAAATTTTAATAATATGGGAGTATCTTATTCGAGAAATATAGGTATAAAAAATGCAAAAGGTAGATTTATAGCCTTGCTTGATAGTGATGATGAGTGGTTAAAAAATAAGCTAAAGATTCAGATTGAATATATTAAAAAGACTGATTTTAGGGTTGTGCATT
This sequence comes from Exilispira sp., assembly GCA_046291015.1. GTDB lineage: Bacteria > Spirochaetota > JAAYUW01 > JAAYUW01 > JAAYUW01 > Exilispira. The sequence goes on from JBKBTB010000117.1 coordinate 920, forward strand.
GTGAAGAGATATGGATTAGAAATGGTGTTAGAGTAAATCCCATGAAAAAGCATAAAAAAGAGGGTGGGGATATATTCGAGCGTTCTCTTGAGCTGTGTTTAATGTCCCCATCATCGGTAATTATTGAAAGAACAATTTTTGATCAATTTGGCTTTTTTGATGAATCCATGCCTGTTTGTGAAGATTATGATTTATGGTTGAGGATAACCTCAAAAGAGAAAGTTGGATTTATTGAAAAACCTTTGATAATTAAACATGGTGGCAATCAAGATCAGCTTAGTAGAAAATATGAAGCAATGGATAAATACAGGGTTTATTCATTGTTAAAGCTTATTGAAAATGAGGATTTAAATGATTATCAAAAGGAAAAAATAAAAAAAACAATTATTAAAAAAGCGACTATTTTGCTTAATGGTGCGATTAAAAGAGGAAAAATTAATGAAGCGAATATTTATGAAAGCTGGATAAATAAAATTACTTAAAATTTATCAATTAAAGGTATGAGATAGATTTAATAGTAAAAAATTAATTCTGGATTATATACGATTAATATTATTTTTAATCGAAAAGTAGTCATAGACTTAAATAGACTTGACAAATCTCTAAATAATTATAATTTTCATTTACTTATAAGGGCTTATGAGCAAGGAATATCCTTGCATAGGCTTATAAGCCATCCCAAGCCCCTTAATTCATAAGGGGGTTTTATGATCTCAATCATTTTTGTCATAACCTTTCTTCTTCTTAATGCAATTTTTATATTTACAGAAAAGCCAAAATCATTTTCGGATTTTGTGATCGAAAATAGAAGTCTTGGTACATTTAAATTATTCTGTACTTTTTTAGCAACAAATCTTTCTGCCTTTACAATTTTCGGAGTGTCTGGAGCTGCTTACAGAATTGGATGGGCATTTTTACCAGTAATGGCTTTTGGAACTGGTTTTATGGCATTTTCATTCATTTTGATTGGAATTCCACTTCGAAACATGTCTTATAAGTACAACTGGATTACTCCATCTGATTTTATAAGTCATAGGCTAAAAAGCCACTTAATTGGAAAAGTTGTTAGTATTCTTTTGCTTATTTATACATTGCCATATATTTCAATTCAGATAGGATCCCTTGGCTCACTTCTTTCTACAGTTTTGAATATACCTAAATGGGTTTGTTCTTTGACCATAACCATTATCATTACAGGTTATGTCTTAAAGGGTGGAATGAAATCCATTGTAAAGACAGATATTTTACAGCTTTTTATTCTTTATCTTTTTGCAATAGTATCTTTAGCAGTAGTTTTGATTATTTTTAAAAATAACCCTAATGTAAAAAGTATATTTTCAAATCTTTCAGAAGTTCATAATAGAACAGGTAAAAATAATAGTTTACCATTTATAACTTTAGCTGGTTATTATATTTTATGGTTAACAGCGGATCCGGTTTTCCCTCATCTTACTCAAAGATTTTATGCTTCAAAATCAAATAAAGTTTTAATAAGATCTATGATTTTATATCCAGTTGCAAGTCTTATAATCTTTTTTGCAATGACTTTTATTGGAGTGATTGGAAGTGCTGCTATTAGCAATTTACCATCTCAAAAATCAGATTCAATTTATACAATTTTACTTTCAAATGTTAGCAAAAATCTTTCGCCAGTATTTTCTCTTGCTGCTATTGCAGCTATTATGTCTACTTTGGATAGCCAGCTTTTAAGCTGTTCTTCAATAATTTCTAATGATTTTATGAAAAAATATTCATCTTTTAAACTTATAAAAATAATAATTATTTTAATTGCTTGTATTTCATTTTTATTATCTACACTACCGATATCATCAATTCTTTCATTTTTAACAAATTCTGCATTTATTGGTTATAGTTCTCTTTTTATTGTGTATATTGTAGCCATTTATTTTCCAGAATTTGAAAAATCTTCCATTATCATAACTATTTTTACTGGATTTATCTTAATATTGCTTAATAATTTAAAGTTAATTGGTTTTGACATTCCTTTTATTTTAGTTATTTTATTTTTCGAATTTGTTATTCTATTATTAACCAATTTAACTATAAAATTTTTTAGGCTTAAAATCGACAAAATTTATTTTAAAAATAATGCTTTTTTTTATCAAGGATATAAAGATAAAGAAAGTAAATATCAATTGAATAAAAATAAAGGATATAATGATAATGAATATTGTATTAAAAAATATAATAATAGGTATATTAGTTTGAAAAACATTTTAGTTATATCAATAATTTTTGTACTTGGAGTAGATATTTTCAATTCCTATATACCTGTTAAATTGTTTTTTGGTTTGCCTTTGTGGCTGTGGTACCATATATTTATTACAATTTTATTAAGTGTTGTTTTTTATTTATTATTTTATAAAAATAAATATCGGGAGTGAAATATGGATTGTAAAATGTCTTACAACAAATCAAATTGTAACTGCAGCTATGAACCATGTTCAAGGAAAGGAATATGTTGTGAATGTATATCATATCATAGAAAAAACAATGAACTACCTGCATGCTATTTTTCAAAAGAAGCTGAAAAAAGATATGATAGATCTATAGATTTTTTTATTAAAAATTATAACAAAAGATAAATTCTATATATTATTAAAATCTAGTGTTAAAGATGAAATCAATATCAGTTTTAATAGTTATAATTTTAACTTTATTTTCTTTAATATTAATAATTTCTCTTTATTTTACATTTATTTTAATAGCATCAAAAAAATATTCTTCTAAATTTACAATTGAAAATGGAATAAAAAAAATATATTTACCGAAAAAGAAGTTAATCCTTTTGGATAGTAAAGGTCATGGAAATAGTTCTGGTGGTTTTCCATCATATGGTTTTTTTAAAAAATATGATTTATACGATTGTTACCATTATGTTTTAAGTTTACTAAAATCAAACTGCGATAATTTTAATCCAGTTATAGGATTTCTTGGAGAGTCTATGGGTGCTGCTATAACTCTTAGAACTTTAAGTTTATTTTCAAAATATGATAGAATTAATTTTTGGATAGTTGAAAGTTCTTTTATAGATCTTGAAAAGCTATGTAAAATCAAACTTGTATAAGACCAATTAATGATGCTCTTAATTCAAAGGTCCCTATTCTTTTATGTCATGGGAAGATGGATAATTTAATTGCATATACTATGAGTAAGGAAATTTATGATAAAAGAAAAGATATATTTTACACAGAATTTTATCTTATTGAAACTGCAGATCACACTAAGGTTTTGTTAGAGAAAAGAACTTTTATATTGAAAAAATTTTCAATTTTATAGATAATGTTGTAAATAAATATAAATAAATAAAAATTAATATAAATTTTACATATATCTAAATTATTAGGAGGCTTTATGAAAAAAGAAATATCAGGTGAAGGTATTCCTGCAGCAGTTGGTCCATATTCCGCAGCTGTTAAATCTGGTAATATTATATTCACTTCGGGTCAATTACCGATAAATCCAGAAACAAATCAACTTGTTAATGATGATGTAAAAAAAGCGACCAAACAAATCTTTGATAATATCAAAATAATTCTCGAAAAAGAAGGTTTTAATCTTGATGATATAGTCAAAGTTACAGTATTTTCAACAAGTATGAATTACTTTGCTGAATTTAATGATTATTATTCAACCCTATTTACAAAGCCTTATCCTGCAAGAAGTTTTATAGAAGTGTCAAAACTCCCAAAGGATGCAATAATCGAAATTGAAGTTGTTGCTATCAAGTAATTTGTAAATAATAAATTAAGCTTTACTGGTAATAATTATTTTTTGTTTATTATTTTAATCAAAATAAATAATAGATGAAGTGAATTTTATAAATTATTAATCTTATAATTTTTTGCTTTATCTTAAACAAAATTAATTTTTATCTTACTACAAAAAAATTAAATAAAAAAATTATTGTTAATTTAATAATCTATCAATAAAATTCAATAAAATTTTTAAAAAACATTAAAATTTTTCTTGACAAAAATATTAAAAGTTGTATAAATTTGTTGATTAAAAATAAAAATATCATATATCATATATCATATATCGTATAGCTTAAATAGTCGATTTTTCAAAGATTCCCAATCCTTAACATCTATTAACAATAATAATAATCATAAAATATATAGAATAAAAAATAATTTAAGCCCAAAGACATTTAATTTATTTAATCCAAATTTATCCAAAATATCTATTATCCTTATCTTTATATTTTCAATTACTTTTGTTTCTTCTGGCTTTTCATCCATCCTTAATTTTTCCTTTATCTTTGACAATATATTAAAAGATGAAGTTCTATCTAAAATAACAAGTGTTGAATTACTTCATTTCACCTTTTGTTATAAGCAAGGGTTGGATACAAGCTACCTGTATAGCAACCACAGCAAGCTTTTTAAGATTTTTTTATAATATAAACCTTGATGAAAAAAAGTTAATAGAGCAATTTTTTGAAAAGTTAAAAGAAAAACAAGACTATACAATATCCATGCTGGATATAAAGAATATAATAGAATATTATAGATTTACAGTAAAAGGTGTTAAAGTAACAAAAAGTTTGCTTTTTAAATATTCTATGTATGCACCAATAATCTTACACTTTGAAAAACCACAGAAGCACTTTACAATATTTACCGGTTTTTATGGTCAGTATATATTTTAAGTAGATCCAGGGCTTGGAGTCCACTGTATAGAAGAGAAAG
>JBKBTB010000118.1:0-5631 GCA_046291015.1 Exilispira sp.
TTGATTTTGTAACTATTTTATGATGAAGTGCAGAACCAACAATGCTTCTAACACCATTTTTCTTTGCAAATTTTTCATCATTCAAGCATTTTATAATAAATTTTGAAACCTGATTTAGCTCGGCTTGAGTAAGACCAATGAAATTTTGAGATTCTCCACTGAGATATTCAAATATTTCATTACCTGTAAGAATTACTTTACCATTATCATAAGAAATAGTATCTGAAAAAATTTTTGCAGGGTAAGCTATATTGTTAGCGCCTTTTTCTATAAATAAGTAATCAAAATTTAAGACTACAAAATCGAGGTAAAATTCACTACCAGCAAGTTCATAAAAAGATTTTTTGAAAATTTTTCCATCAAGATTATATATCTCAAGCTGACATTTAAAATAATTTTCTGTAAAGTCTAAAATGGTAATTTTAGCAAGAACCCTTTCTTTAGAGAGATTTTTAACATATTTTTTTAATTCAATAACTTTTGCATATTGATTAAAGGTATTATAAAAATTATAGAAAAAATAAACTAAAACAACAAAAATTAAAATAATAATAAATACTTTAAAAAATGTATAAAAAAGGAAAAATATTCTCGAAATTTTTTTTTCTGGATGAAATTTAATTAAATATTGAAGTAATGTATAGACTATGCTAAGAATTGTCGCGATTGATAGCAGTATTAATATAGAATCTTTATTAACGCTTAACAATTTCTATCCCTCCCTTTGCAGTATGACAGACAAATTCATATACTGCATTTGGGTCTATTTCAGAAATATTACTGAGAAGATGTAAAGCATTACCACTATAATTTGAATTAAAAAAGGTTATATCTCCTTTTTTTATTGCAATCCATATAGATGATATGAACCTTAAATAGTTTTCATTCATATTTTCTGAAGAATATATCTCTGGAAATAATATACCATCATAATTTTTTTCATAAATTTCATAAATCTTTTTTCCCATAACTGGAGGGATTATATTTGAATATAAAAGATAGGGGAAAAAAATATAATTATCTTTAATATTTATAACATAAAAGTCTATAAATAATTGATTACCACTAATCTGCCCGGAAAAAGCTGCAATATTACTTCCCATCTGATCGTAAAATTTTAATTGATAAAATATAGTGTCCTCTTGAATGGAAATTTTCATTTTTAAAGGCTTAAATTCGCTTTTAAGTATTGATATCGCTTTTTCAGCATTGATTTTAGATTGAACTATAAAATTGTAAGTTATTTTTAACACAAAAATAGCAATAATAAAAAGAATTATAATTGCAATTAGCCAGAAATATTTTTTCATATTTTATTCCGAAAGTTTTAAAAATTTTATTAACAAAGTTAGTATAAATTATATAAAAAAAAATTCAAATAACTTGATTATATAAATCTTTTAACTTATAATAATAAAAGAAATATAGAAAACAATAGCAGCATAAAGAGGATATTTATGGAACTAAAAGAAATTATTAAAACAGCTATGCGTGGAGAACTGGAAGGGAAAGAACTTTATAAAGCAATTTCTGAAAAAACAGATGATCAAAAGGCAAAAGATATTTTCATTACAATGTCACTGGAAGAAGAATCTCATTTTCAGATTTTGCAGCAGATTTTAAAACATATTACAAAAAAAGAAGAGTTTAAAATTGATGAGATTGAAAAAAGGGTTAACTTTGATAACACTGAAAGTCCTATTTTTTCTAATGAATTTAAAAATAGAATTAAAGAAAAACATTATGAAATGTCTGCTTTATCTATTGCAATTAAACTGGAATATGACTCATTTAATTTTTATTCAAAAGCAAGTGAAGATATCGATGATAAAGGACTAAAACAATTTTTTAAATATTTATCTGATTGGGAAAAAACTCATTATGATGCATTAAACAAACAGATGAAATATCTTGAAGATGATTATTTTATACAAAATCAATTCGCACCATTTTAATTTAAATTATGATTTATCTAATTTTTAAAAATTAAAATTATGGGATCAAAATGAAAATATTTGTTATTGATACAAATGTGTTACTGCATAACCCAAGATCAATTTTCTCTTTTGCAGAAGAGACTGTTGTAATACCTTTGAAAGTTATTGAGGAACTTGATAAATTTAAAAGAGATCCAACTGAAATTGGTAAAAATGCAAGAATAACAGCCAGAATTCTTGATAATTTAAGGAATAAGGGACCTATAGTAGAAGGGGTGAAACTAAAAGAGGGAGGCAAACTAATAGTTTCAGCAGGTAAATCTGTTCCAATTCCCCCTGAATTTTCTAAAGAAATTGCAGATGATCTTATTATAGGTACTGCATTATATTATAAAAATCAAGGTAATGAAGTTTTTTTTGTTTCAAAAGATATAAATGCCAGAATTAAAGCAAATGCTCTTGGTATAAAGGCAATAGATTATGAAAAGCAAAAAGTTTCTTATGAATCAATTTATCAGGGTTATAGAAAATTAAATGTTGATTCAGTAATTATCGATAAGATCTATAAAGAACATGCAATAACTATAGATGATAAATTGATTTCCAATGAATGTGTTATACTTGTTGATTCAAAAAATGAAAAGCATACTGCATTAGCAAGATATAATAAAGAAGAAAATTTACTTAAATTAATTGTTTCAAAGGATTTTTATGCTTTTGGTATCAGACCAAAAAATATGGAACAAATATTTGCTTTTGAACTATTACTGGATGACAATATAAAGTTAGTTAATCTGATAGGAAAAGCTGGCACTGGTAAAACATTGATAGCAATTGCATGCGGACTTCTTAAAGTTGTTAGAGAAAAGAAATATAAAAGATTATTGGTCGCAAGGCCTGTTATCCCAATGGGAAAAGATATAGGATATCTTCCAGGTAGCAAAGAAGAAAAACTTTCAAGCTGGATGCAACCTATTTATGATAATCTTGATTTTATTAATTCTATAGAGATAGATAAACATGAAAGTTTTGATTTAAAAAAGGAACTTACAGAACAATCTCTTTTGCAGATTGAAGCCTTAACTTACATTAGAGGAAGATCAATTCCAAATCAATTTATAATAATTGATGAAGCTCAAAATCTAACACCACTGGAAGTAAAAACAATTATCTCAAGAGCCGGTGAAGGCACAAAAATAGTCTTAACTGGAGATCCACAGCAGATTGATTCTCCTTATCTTGATGAAAATTCAAATGGATTGTCTTATGTTGTCGAAAAATTAAAGGATCATTCTATTGTTGGATCTGTTCTATTGAATAAAACCGAAAGATCAGCATTAGCAGATCTGGCTGCCGAACAGCTTTAATAAATTAAAACAGGAGTCAGAAATGATATCACGCCTCTACAATTTTAGAGGATTTGTTCAAAATGTAGGATTCAGATCATTTTTAAGAAATATAGTCACTAAATATGGTATAACAGGTTGGGTTCAAAATAACCCTGATGGTACAGTATCTGCTTTGATGGAAGGTGAAAAAACCAATATTGAAAATGCTGTTGAAAAAATAGTTAAAGGAAATGGAATCATAGAAGTAAGAAATTTTATAATTGAAGAAGAAAAATATTTGCAACAAAGGAATTTTAAATCCTTTTTTATTAAATTTTAATCTAGTTTTAACCGAATCAAAATGTATGAAGCTATTTTTTTCAATTTCACTAATATTTATAGTCTTTTCATTTTTTTCATTTTCAAATTTTTTTATCATAGATAATAATAATTCTTCAACAGATAAAAATAATATCGAAAATAAACTAAATTTGCTTCAACCAATTATACAGAGAATAGAGAAACCTAAAATTCTTCTCACCATAGGTAAAACAGAAAAGTATAAAGTTCAGAAAAATGATACTTTATATGGAATAGCAAAAAAATTCAATATAACAATTGAATCTTTGCGAAAGGCAAATAATTTAAATGAATTAGATATCATAAAAGCTGGAATGATGCTTATAATACCTGCAAATTCATTTATAGTATATTCACCGGTGGACAATTTTGAATATAAGTTGAAAACAGAAAAAATTTTACTTTTATATGCTAAAAGCAGTATCATTTTTTCACCTTTAATGTGTGGAGATATTGTATACATTGGTCAAATTTCTGGATTTGGAAAATCTGTTATTATTAAAGATAAAGAATATAGCATAGTATTGTCAAATCTTTCCGATGTATTTGTTCAATATAATCAAAAGGTAAATCTTCAAACATGCATAGGTTTCAATTCAGTAGATAATATCTTAAATCTTTCTGTCTTCTTAAATGATAAAATGTTATCACTAAAAGAATATCTTACAAAATAATTATTTAAAAGAGTGTTTTTGATTTTTTATTGTATTATAATAAGGTAAAAAATTAAGGATAGTTTTTCATAATTCTAGGAGGGTTCAATGTCTAATTCAGAATCATTTTTCTTTAATATTAAAGATGAAAATTTTAATATTAAGGATGAAAATATAATTGATTATGATTTAGAAGAAGATGACAAAAGGATTATTCAGGATGAATCTATTCTAAGTGATGTTTTTTCACTTTATTTTAAGGAGGTCAACCATTATGATCTTCTATCTTCCGATGAAGAAGTTCATTTTTTTAAGAAACTTAGAGATAAAGAAAAAGAATTAACCACTCTTTTTGAGAAATACAAAAAAGTTACTGATTTAAAAGAAAGAAGAAAAATAAAATCTTTAATTTATGAAGCTGAAAATGAAATTGATAGTATTAAAAATAAAATTGTTGTATCCAATCTCAGGCTCGTCGTTTCTGTTGCAAAGAGATTTCAAAATAAATACATTTCCCTTATCGATTTGATAAATGAAGGGAATATCGGACTTCTGGAAGCTATAGACAAATTTGATTACAGAAAGGGAAATAAGTTTTCTACTTATGCATTATACTGGATAAAACAGGCTATCACAAAAACACTTTCAGACAAAGCAAGAATAATTAGAATCCCAAATTATCTTAATAATCTATTAAACAAAATAAATGAGTTCATTGATTACTATATTAAAACATATGGTTCAAATCCTTCAATCTCTTTGATTTCCAGAGAATTTTGTATTCCAGAAAGAAAGTTAAAGCATATTCTTGAATTGAATAAAGAGATTAATTTCTTAGAAGAACCCATTCAGATGGACTCAAGTTCTGTCATAGGCGATTATATAGCATCAAACAGTCTGGAAGAAGAGATCATAGATGAATACCAGAAAGAGTGGATGAAACAGGCACTTCAACTCGCTTTATCAAAACTTACTCCAAGAGAAAAACTAGTTCTTGAATTAAGATATGGATTGAAAGGAAATAAATCATATACTTTAGAGGAAACTGGCAAAATGCTTTCCTTGACAAGAGAAAGAATAAGACAAATCCAGAATAATGGTTTAAATAAAATAAAGCAATGCATTGAATCTGAGATTAATAATTAAATTTAGTTAGGTTATAATAAAATTGTGTAAAATTGATTTTTAGTTAATTTTATTTTAATTAATTTAATATTTTTCCTGTTTTGTTATAATTTTATTTAAAATTTTCTTAATTATATAAGTTTGCTAAATTATGATTAAATCATTAAAAATTCTTTTTTTAAATTTATTTATAATATTATCTTTTTTATCATCTTATGGCTGTATAAT
>JBKBTB010000119.1:0-5588 GCA_046291015.1 Exilispira sp.
GATGATCCATTTTTCTTGAAACTTGGACAATTTGATGATTTTATCCTTGGAAATGGTATGAATTTATATATGTTCTCGAATATGTATGATTTTCCACAATCAAGAAGATTGGGTATTAACATGAATTTACTACTTGGTGGTTTTGGGATAAATTTTGCAATTGATCAACTTACAAAACCTGAAGTACTTGGAATTAGACCATATATCCAATTCATAAAGGGAATACCATTCTATTTTGGCATTGAGATTACAGGAGATATAAAACCACTATATGACGAAACAAGTACAGATCCCGTATATGGTTCATTAGGTGCTGGTTTTACTTTCCCAATTATAAGAACACAGAGCTTTTTAAATATTATTGCTTTTGCAGATGCAAGCATGAACTATGTATATAATCCTCAGAATTTTGATACTCCTTTTTACCTTACTAATGGATTCGGATTATTTGCAGGTTTAAGAGGGAATGTTTTATTTATATCATATAGAGCAGAATATAGATTCATAGCAGGAGAGTATCTACCTCAAGTTTTTAGCATAGATTATCATAAAAATAGAGCTAATTTTGTAAATTATTTTAAAAATACAAATCCCTTAGATTTTTCACAGTTAACATCTCTTTTAGAATCAGCTAAATCTGGCTTATTTATTGAAGCGAGCTTTGATCTATTCAATAAAAAAATAACAGGATATGCATCATGGGCTCATTATTTTTATGAACAAACAAGCACAACACTAGCAAATGATTATCTTACAGCTGGTATAACTCTATCAGATGAATTATTTCCTCCATTTGAAGGAACAGTTGAGATAATAAAACCAGACTTTTTAGTTCCGGATGTGCCTTTCTTAGAAAATCTTTCTATTTTAGCAACTATTGGTTATAGTGTATCGAAAGGTTTTAAGATATTTATAACATATTCCATTTTCTATATACCTGTAAATGGTGTATTCCAGCAGCAACAATCATATAGTGTTACAACTCAGATTAGTTTCTTCTAAAAATTTTATAAATAAAATGGGCTATCTTAAAAAAAGAGATAGCCCATTTTTTATTTGTTATTATTATAATTATTTTTGCATTATGATTTAAAATTTTTAATTTTATCTAAATCTTTCTAAATTAATTTTGGGACATAAATAAAGTAAATTTATGAATTTTGTTATACAAATCCTTAAAAACATCAAAAGAAATTTGTTGCATAGAATCGGATAAAGCATTTTCCGGTTCTGGATGAGTTTCTATAATTAATCCTTTAAATCCAGCCATTAAGGATGCAAGAGCAAGATTTGAAACCAATGATGAATTACCACAGGGGTGAGAGGGATCTGCAATAACAGGTATTTTTGAAAATTGATTTATAATATTTGAGGATAAAATATCGAAAGAATATCTATAGCTTGTTTCAAATGTTTTAATTCCTCTTTCACATAGAATAATCTTCCTGCCTCCACTTTTTAAATAATATTCTGCCATATTAAGCCATTCATAAATAGTTGCTCCAAAATGTCTTTTAAGAATTACAGGCAAATTCTCTTTGCCTAAAAGACTTAAAATTTCAACATTATACATCGATCTTGCACCAATTTGAAAAATTTCAATATAATCCTTAACAATTGCTATTTGCTCAAAAGAAGATACTTCGCAGATTAATTTAATATTAGGGAAAATATTTTTCAATTCTTTGATAATTTCTAATCCGCTTTTCCCGAGTCCTTGAAAAGAATATGGACTTGTCCTTGACTTGAATAAAAATGCTCTGAAAAAATTAATATTTAAACTATTGCAAAATTTAATACTTTCGATAGCCATCTGTTTATTTTCAATGGCACAAGGACCTGCAGCAAGAAAAATTGAAAGATTTTTATCCTGGAAAAAATATTCATAACTTTCAGAAAAATCTAATTTTTCATATAGATAACTTCTCAATAATATACTCCAGTGCCAGAATATATGAATAAATTCCTGCTCCTGCTATAAATATATCTACATTTTTAGCAGTTACAGATTTCTGTCTTTCTATTTCCCTTGAAAAAATATTTGATAAATGCACTTCGCAAATTATTTTATTGTTATCTTTTAAAATTTTAAGAGTATCAGAAATAGCAATGGAATAATGAGTATATGAAGCCGGATTTATAATCAAAGCATCTAGATTTTCAATATTGTTTAATAGATAATCTATAATTTCACCTTCGAGATTGGATTGATAAAAATTAATATTTACTTTTTCAGAGTAATTTTTTCTGGCAAATTTTACAATATAATCTTCTAATTCATTTAGAGAAATTCCTTTATAAAACTCTTTTTCTCTTAAATGTAAGTGTGAAAAATTAGGCCCATTGACTATAAAAATTGTCTTCATTTAAGTAATCCTTAATAGGAATATATCTATATATTATATTTATGATACAATAATTTTTTAAATTAAAAAGTTAGATCTTCATATTTTATTATTTTAAAAATTTTAATAGTTGATTATATAAAAAGTTATCTCTTTTTATTTTAAGCTTATCATCAGTTATTGGATGAACTGTATAACCATTGACAAGAATTTCATTGCCTTTTTTTACATGATATTGTAATGTTAGTTTAATTGGTGTTAATTCTTTAATAGATACTTCTATATCTATAGAATCTTCAAAATATGCTGGTTTAATAAATTTTGCATAAACTTCATAAACTGGAAGCCAGATTCCCATTTTTTCAATTTTATCATAGGGAAGTTCGCATTTTCTTAAAAAATGAAGTCTTGCTTCTTCAAACCATTTTATATAATTTGAATGATGGACAATACCCATCTTATCTGTTTCCCAGTAATTAACAATTTTAGAATATACAACAATATTGTTTCCCATCAATTCTTCCTAAATATTAAACTAAAATTTTATTTTTGTTTTATAAAGATTAAATTATAAAATTATTATTTAATTAAATTATTTAATTAAAAGTTATCTAATTATAGAGTTTTGATATCTATAATCTTATCTATGATTGATTTTAATTTAATTGCATCATCTAAATATAGATCTTCAATTTTTTTGTATGACTTATATTGAATAACAAATCTAAGTATATTTTGCGGTGAGTTTGATACTTCAATATCAGAAACTGTTATGCATGGAAAATTAAATCCATTTCTTCTTATAAAGCTACAGGGATAACAGGAGTGCAAACCTTTAGGTGCTATGATCATTAAAAAAATAATATTACTGGATTTAATTTTGTTTTTAGATAAAAAGGTATAGATAAATTTTAATGTTACTTTTTCAATTTCTTCTATAGAATCTTCATTAAATGAAATAGCACCTCTTGCCCAAAATTCTCTTTTAAGTATATTTAACATAATATTCTACCAATTGCTCATATAATTATTCAGTTAAAGATAAACTAATAATCAAAAAAGTAAATTTTTGCTGTACTTACTATATATTTTTTCATTATTACCTATTTTATTATTATCAGTGTTATTATTATAATTACCCTTATTATCTATTTCACTATCATCAATATTATTATTATAATTACTTTTATTATCTATTCCACTATCATCAATATTATTATTATCTTTATAATTATTATCTATATTTTTTTGAAAAAGATCAATGTTATTAGAAACTAATTGATTAATAGTTTTAAGATCTATACCAATTTGAATTTGATTTCTCGGACAAATTATATAATTAAAATTAAATTGGCCATATTTTGATATATCCTGCTCAAGAAGCTTTATACTGTTGTTAACATCAGATAGATGACAGAAATATACGAGTTTAATCTTAGAATCTTTACTTGAAAGAAAATTTAAAAATTCAATCGATTTAATGTTTGATAAGTGTCCGTAATTTGATTTAATTCTTTTTTTTAAATGATACGGGTAAGGCCCATTATTCAGTGCATCAATATTATAATTTGCTTCTAAAAAGAGAATGTCCGAATATCTTGCATATTTTATCATCTGTCTGGAAATTTTTCCAGTATCTGTAATAATTGTAAAAGTAGTGTTATCAAAATTTAATGAATATGAAATTGAGCCTTTTGCATCATGAAAAGTTTCAAAGCTAATAAAGGAAAAGGAATCACATTTGTAAATTTTATTTGTTTCAATTGGTCGGATATCCAGTCTTTCTTTATTAAAATATTGAAGATAATCCGAATTTTTATGAATGAAGATTGGTATTTTTAATTTTTTCGCACAGGTTTTGACCCCATTTATATGATCCTTGTGTGTATGAGTAACAAGAATAAACTTAAATTTATCAATTTCAAAATTCAGCGATTTATTTCTACTTAAAAATTCAGTAAAACTATAACCATTATCAACGATACAGGAAGCATTGCCATTAGAAAAAACATAGGAATTTGCCTTACTTCCGCTTCCTAATATTGCATATTTCATTATAATCTTTCCTCATCTATTAAAAACAAATTCATAATCAATTTTCATAAGTTTTTTAGCGCTATTTAATATAGAATTTGTAAGCTGGACAGCTTTATTTGTTCCTTCTTTTAGTACTTTAAAAACATAATCAATATCATTTTCAAAAATATTCCTTTTTTCTCGAATTGGCTTTAAGTAATTATTCACAATTTCAGCAAGCTGATTTTTGCAAAGCACACAACCTCTTTGACCGCTTATACATTCATTGTATACAGTTTCTACAATGTCTGATTCAAATATTTTCATATAATAATATACCATGCACCCATCTGGATGTCCAGGATCATTTTTTCGAAGCTTCAATGGATCGGTATAAGCAGAAAAAATTTTCTTTTTAATTTCCTGTTCAGAATCTTTTAAATAGATTGCATTATTAAGACTTTTACTCATCTTGAAATTTCCATCAAGTCCCTTTATTCTTGAGTTTTTTTCAGGTATAAGTTCAAGAGGTTCTACAAAAAAATTACCATAAATACTATTAAATTTTCTGGCTATTTCTCTTGTTAATTCTATCATTGGAGCCTGGTCCTCTCCAACAGGAACAAGATCAGCATTAAATGAAAGAATATCTGCTGCCTGCGAAACAGGATAACCAAAAAAACCATAGGTGACAGAGTCTTTAAAAATTGCTGATTTCTGCTTAATTTCTTCTTTCACTGTTGGATTTCTCGAAAGTCTTGAGAGTGTAACCAGATTGCTAAAATATATTGTCAATTCAGCTATCGCAGGTATTTTTGATTGAAGGACTATTGTTGTTTTAGCAGGATCAATACCTGATGCAAGATAATCCAATGTTACTTCCTTAACATTATCCCTGACTTTTTCCGGAGTATTGAAATTATCAGTTAAAGCCTGTACATCAGCTATTAATATGTATGTTTCATATTCATTTTGAAGTAAAACTCTATTTTTTAAACTGCCAAAATAATGTCCAATATGTAATGGTCCCGTTGGCCTATCTCCAGTTAAAATCCTTTTCATAAATATTCCTTTTGATTATAAAAATAATATTTTATTTATAAATTAAAAGCCTTCCTGAATTATGGAAGGCTTTTATTTAATAAATTTATCTGAAAATAAATTTTATTTTTTATTGTATACAGGATTGCCCCACATAAGAAGTATGGGAGAGGCAATGTAAATAGA
>JBKBTB010000120.1:0-5587 GCA_046291015.1 Exilispira sp.
TCTTTTGGTCTACCTTTCATATGCATCAAAACGACTGGTTTACCACTTTCCTTAACTACCTTCACCATATTTTGATCCATTGTAAGTGCAGATATATCATTTATAAGATCTGCTCCTTTTTCTATAGCAAGCTCTGCAACTTTTGATTTATATGTATCTACCGAGATTGGAATATTACTCATTTTCCTTATAAATTCAATAGCTGGAATGACTCTTTTTATCTCTTCATCTTCATCTACAGGATCACTTGATGGTCTTGTTGATTCACCACCTATATCTATAATATCTACATTATTTTCTATCATATCTATTACGATTCTTTCCAGTGATTTTAATTCCACCCTTGAACCACTATAAAAAGAATCTGGTGTAACATTTATAATAGCCATAATAACAGCTTTCATTTCAGGTTTGATTTCAAGTTTTCCAATTTTTATTGGATTAAAATCTGCCGAATTAATTAAATATTTGATATCCAATCCAAGCTCTTTTAATTTAAATGGTTGTTTCAATAATTTCATAGATATTTTTTCTAATTGAGCCAATGATCCACATAGTAATACATCTGTCTTATCCGGATTCATTGTATAGGTTTTATAGGATATAGCGGCATCGGTACCACATGAAAGAGCTTCCTGCTTCAGTATGTTAGCAGCTCGAAAATCAAGATTTTTTATATAAAATCTTTTATATGTAAACTTACCAGACATATAATCTATAACTTCTTTACTTACACCTATATTTGAAAGCTCACAACTTAAAGGGTAAAAATTCTGATCCGATAAGTCATATATCGTATGATAAATCATTTTTACTCCAGCATATTCTAAAATTAATAAAAAGACAATTAAAAGCTATTAAATTTTAATAACTATAATTATAGCCTTTGCATAAATTATTTAATACCAAATATCACAACAATAAGTATCAAAAAAATTTTTAAAATTATTAACTAAAATGATTAAAATTTATACAAGAAAATAAAATATAAATCTATTTTATTAAATTTTTATTAAATTCTTAACAAGTGAAACAATCTCACTCGATGAAAAACCAATGAAATTAAAAAGCTGTTCTCTTGTTCCATGTGTAATTATCTTATCTGGCAGGGTAAATGGTAAAAGATTGATTAAATCATTATTAAAATTATTACCCTCTTTTTTCAATTTTGCGCTAATCTCACAAAATTTCTGATAAACATATGAAGATGATGGCGATTCATCAACAATTATAATATTTTTATATTTATCTATAATGTTTTTAGCATAATCTTCCATGAATGGTTTTATCATGCTCATATAATAAAAATCTACAAAAATATCATCCTTAAATAAATTTATAAATGCTTTTTTACAAATTGAAAAAGAGCTTCCAATGCTTACTATAGCGATGCTGGTTTTATTATCTACTTGATTGCTAACATTATGTTCATAAATTTTAATGATCTCAAATGGTCTATACTCCGGTTTATTTTTACAATAATTATAGCAATTTGTTTCTATTGATATATTTTCAATTTCATCATTAAAAGAAAGGGCAATATCCTTTGGATACTGCATAAAAACAGGTAATTTTGAATTATCAAGGAGCGAAAAGCTGGTTTGCATATCCTCTATGAAACCACAATTAAATAGATATATATCTGGAAGAGAGCATAAAAAAGGATAAATATAAAGCCCATGATGTGTTGGACCGTCTATACCTACAATGCCTGATCTATCTATTGCAAAAAATGCGGGAAGATGATTCAAAACAATATCATGGTAAACCTGCGATGCTGCCCTTGTGAGAAATATTGAATAAATTGCAACAACCGGTCTTTTTCCAATTTTTGCAAGACCTGCAGCCATTGATACAGCAAGACTTTCTGCTATTCCAACATCTATGAATCTGTCTTTAAATTCTCTTTCAAAACTATCCAGACCACAACCAGTTTTCATTGCAGCTGTTATTGCATATATATCTTTATTCAATCTGGCTTTCTCGACGAGTATTTTACCAAAAAAATTTGTAAATGAATTTGATGATTGTTTTACCTCGCCAGTAATTACATTAAATGGGGGAGCAGAATGAAAAAGTTCTGGATTTTCTTCAGCAGGTTTAAAACCTTTGCCCTTAGTAGTTTTGACATGAACCAGTATTGTATGTGGAAAATTTTTTGCAAAATTAAAATATTCTATCAATTCTTTTATATTATGCCCATCTATCGGTCCAATATATCTTATATTGAAGTCTTCAAAAATTTGTTCGGGTAATATTAAATTTTTCATAAAGCGGAATAATTTAACAAGTGTTTCAAGTATTGCGGAATGACCTGTTTTTTTGAGTCTTTGCTCAAGAGTTCCTCTAATATTAAGTCTTGTGGCAAACAAAGAAAGTTTTTTAACAATTGAAGGAACAGTTCTTGATATAGACATCTCATTATCGTTTAAAATAATTATTATTTTACCATTTTTTCTATTTGAAATATAATTTAGAGCTTCAAGCATTGCCCCATTGGTAAGAGAACCATCACCTAAAAGTGTAATTATCTGTTTTTCCGAAGTATTATCATTATCTACTTCATTATTCTTCCCTATCCCTTCGCTTAATCCAAGAGCCAGAGGAAGTCCACAACCTACATGTCCAACTTTAAATAGATCAAAATTAGATTCTTCTGGATCTGGAAAGCCAGAAATTCCATTAAATTCTCTAAGTGAAGGAAATCTATCAAATCTTCCTGTTAAAATCTTGTATGCATAAATCTGATGTCCAACATCAAAGACAAAATAGTCCCTTGCAAAATCAAAAACCTTGTTTAATGCTAAAAAAATCTCAATTGTTCCTAAATTTGATGCAAGATGAGTGCTCTTTTTACTACAAACCTGTATAATATATTTTCTTAATAGATCTGCATAATAATTTAACTGATCTATTGTTAAAGAATCATAAAAACTTTTATTTGAAAGCTTTTTTAATTCATCATAATTCAATTTTAATCCCTCAAAAAATTTGATATTTCATCTTTCAAATAATGAAAAGTTCTCTCTTCATTGAGAAATATAAAGTTTTTTATAGAACCAATAAAGTCAATAAGTTCATCTTCTATATTGTTAAAATTAGATCTATTTTTTTTTCTTTTTAATTTTTCTTGAATTAAATTATCAATTTTAAGATTTTTTGCAATATTAAGTTCATCTTCATTTAATAGCATCAACCATTTTATATTTTTATCTTTCTTAAACCATGTATATTGTCTTTTAGCATAATTTCTGGTTCTTTTTTTGATATTTTCTTTTGCAGTATCAAGACTTATTTTCCCTTCAAAATATTCAAATAAATCCGAATATCCCAATGCTTTTAATGAAGGAAGATCTTTATCTTTATATTTTTTATAAATTTTTTCTGCTTCATTTAGAAGGCCAAATTCAAACATTTTATCGACTCTAATATTAACCCTTTCATAAAGTCTTGTCCTTGGCACCATTATACCAAATTTTAAGTTTGGACAATTAATTGGTTTTATATCTTTATCTATATGAAAGGATGAAAATGGCTTACCTGTAATTTCATATACTTCCAGTGCTCTGATTATTCTTTTAGTATCATTTTTAGATATTTTTGAGGCATATATCGGATCAACATTCTCAAGCAATTTATATAATCTTTCAACACCATTTTCTTCACAAAATTTATAATACTTTTGTCTTATAGCCATATTTTGTGATGGTATCGATGAAAAACCAGAAGTTAAACTATCATAATAAAGACCGGTACCCCCGCTTATAATAGCAGCTTTTTTATCTATCTTTTTTATAATATTTTTTACATAATTAAGATAGTCTTTAACGCTATAATGAACATCTGGCTCTATTAAATCAATACCATAATACTCTATTTCATTAAGTTCATCATTTGAAGGTTTGGAAGTACCAATATTTAGTTCCTTATATATCTGCATGGAATCCATTGAAATAACTGGAATATTAAAATACAAAGATAATTTGTTTGCTAAATCTGTCTTACCCGAAGCTGTTGGACCAACTATATAAATGACTTTATGAATCACGGTTCTTAACTTAAATTTTCTGGTTTTTCTTTATCCGCATAATAAAACTTGATTTTATTTTTCAAAACATCAGACATAGCAATAGCCTGAATTTTCATATCTTTTTTATATTTATTAGAAGTTCCGATATTGCCTTCCATCTCTTTCTGTTCTTCTTTTTTCTTCAATATAAGATGGTATGCTCGAAGTGAACAGGCTTTTACAAGTTCATACCTATTACCTTTATAGTTAATTATCTCATAAAGAGGGAATTTATCCTTCATTTCACTTCCTCCATTTATAATAATTTTATTAATTTAATAATTTTATTAAATAATAATAATATTTATAAAATTTATAAAAAAATTTTACAAATAACTAAGCTAATAATTAATTTATTAATTTTGTTTTAAATAATGTTGCTGATAATCAACTAATACTTTTTCCAAAGATTCATATGCCTTCTCAAGTTTATCATTAATTATAACATATTTAAAGATATATTTTTTTGAAAGCTCCTTTTCAGCCTCTTTTATTCTTCTTTCCCTTTCCTGCGGATTTTCAGTTCCCCTTAAGCAAAATCTTTCTATCAAAATTTCAAGTGAAGGTGGTGCTATAAATATAGAACAGCAATCGGGATATATATTGATAATTTTTTCGGCTCCTTGAACATCTACCTCCAGTACCACCGGATTACCAGAGTTTATGAGATTTTCAACCTGACTTTTGCTTGTTCCGTAAAAATTACCATAAACAATGGCATATTCAAGAAAATCATTTTGCTCAATTCTTCTCTTAAATTCATCTTCTGTTATAAAAAAGTAGTCTATTCCATCTTTTTCATCTGGTCTTGGTTTTCTTGTCGTATATGAAATGGAATAGGTTAACTCTGGATGGTTCATCAATAACATCGAGCGTAATGTGGATTTACCAGCTGCCGAAGGACCTGAAATAACTATTATAATAGGTAAAATATTATTCATCTGCCATTTGAAATAATCATAATTATAAAAATAAGTCAATAGTTTTATTACAGATAAATTTTTATAAATATACAGAAATAATTTTATACAATAATGATAGATCAAAAGGCTTTTGAATAATCTCTAATATTCCAGATTTTTTATAATTTAGTAAAATTTCATCTTCTATAAATCCTGTAATCATTATTGCTTTTATATTTTCATCAATATTTTTTAATCTATTAAATGTTTCGTACCCATCCATGCCTGGCATTATTCTATCAAGAATAACAAAATTTATCTTATTGTTTCTATCCAGAAAAATATCTATTGCATGAGAACCATCTTTCGCTTCTTTTACATTAAAGCCATAACTTTTAAGACCTTTAGTCATAAAGTATCTGAAATCATCATCATCATCAACAATAAGAATATTTATTGAATTTTTATTGATTCTACTTATATAATTTTTATTATAGTCAAATTTATTATTATCTATTTTTTCATTATTTTTCTCTTTATTACTTAATTCTTCTTTTTGATTATGTTCCAAAATATAATCTTTCATATCATAATATGGAAGATAAACCAAAAATTT
>JBKBTB010000121.1:0-5562 GCA_046291015.1 Exilispira sp.
TTTGTATAATAAAGCTCGGTAAAATCGCCATTATATAGATAAATTGTTTTATCAGGATTTTTAGATTCAAAATTAAATTGAATATATTGAATTAAATATGGAGTTGCAGATTCTTTAAATGTAAGAGTATATTGTTTTAATGAAGGATATATTTGCGAAATAGAAAAGGAAAGATTGTCTCTTATAGCCTTTGCATTTGATTTAATATATTTAATTAAAAAAAGGTTCGAAGTTATTAAATTTTCTGAGGTTTTATTAAATAATTCACTTTTAAGCTGCTTTGAGATTGATAAATTTAATATTATAAAAAATGTTGCAAAGAAAAATATAAAGAAAATAAAAATTCTTAATTTAATGTTCATAATCGAACCTTCTTAAATTTATTATTATTTATTATATATAATTTTACTATTTATATTTATCCGCATTTTGAATAACCACAATCATGACAGGTAATGCATCCTTCTTCCTGAACTAAAACACCTCCACAATCAGGACATATTCCAGCCACTTCTTTTTTTCTTTTTATATCTTCATCCAGATTTTTTTCTATTTCATTTTTATCATGATTTTCATCTTTTTTTAATTTTATTTTTTTTTCTAAGTTTATTCTATTTTCGACAGAAAGGTTAAAGTTTGTTATACTTTCCGATTCAAATAAAGAATTTTTTTCATTTAGATAGATTTCTATTGCTTTAGCAATACCATCTGAGCAGGATAAGGTTTTACCATTTTCAGATGGATATATAGTAGGATTTGGGCATCTAATACCTTTAAGTTGTTTTATTATCGAATTTGGATCTATATGGGATCTTAATGCTAAGGATATTAATCTGCTTATAGCTTCAATTTGAGATGAGGCACAACCTCCTGCTTTGCCCATTGTAGCGAAAAGCTCTACAAGTCCATATTCATCTTCATTAATGGTAACATAAAGATGACCGCATCCAGTCTCTATTCTTATAGTTTTTCCAACTGTTGTTAAAGGTCTTTTTCTAGGTTTTTTAGATTTTTCGTCAATTTTTATTGTTTTGTCTTTCCCTTCAATGCTTTGATCCTTTTCAGAGATTCCAGCATGTAAAATTCCTTCACGACTTTTATCTCTATATATGGTGATTCCTTTACATCCAAGTTTATGTGCAAGTTTATAAGAATTTGCTACATCTTCTATGGTTGCTGTACTTGGGAAATTTATTGTTTTGGAGACAGCATTATCAGTGTATTTCTGGAAAGCAGATTGTATTTTAATATGCCAGATTGGATCAATATCATGAGCTGTAACAAAAATAGATTTTATATTTTCAGGGATTGATTCAATATTTTTTAAACTTCCATTTTCAATTATTTTATCAATTATTTTATTGTTAATTTCTGGAAGTTTTGATAAAATTTTTTGAAAGTATGGGTGAAAATATTTTAATATGTTCGAATCCATAGCCTTTCTAGAATAAGCAAGGGCAAAAACTGGTTCTATACCGCTTGAAGCTTCTGCTATTAATGAAATAGTACCGGTAGGTGCTATAGTGGTAACAGTAGAATTTCTAATTTTTAAATTTTTTTCTTTATAAATCGACTTTTCCCAATTTGGAAAAACTCCTCTTTCTTCAGCTAACTCTTGTGAAGCAGAAATAGAATATTCATGTATCTTATTCATCAACATTTCAGCTGTTTCTACCGCCTTATCACTGTTGTATGGTATATTTAATTTATAAAGCATGTCTGCAAAACCCATCACTCCAAGCCCAATTTTCCTATTTCCTTTAGTCATCTTCTCTATTTGAGGTAAAGGGTAATTGTTTTTATCAATAACATTATCTAAAAATCTAATAGATAATCTTGTAATTTTTTCCAGTTTATTCCAGTCTATTTCGTAAAAATTATTTTTTTCAACCAGAATATTATTTAAATTAATGGATCCTAGATTGCATGATTCATAGGGTAAAAGAGGTTGTTCACCGCATGGATTGGTTGATTCTATTTCACCTATCAATGGTGTTGGATTTTTTCTATTAATTTCATCTATGAATATTATACCTGGTTCACCAGTTTTCCATGCACTTTCGACAATAAGATTAAATATTTTCCTTGCCGATTCTTTACGGACAACTTTTTTTGTTCTTGGATTAATAAGATCATACTCTTTATCCTTTTCCACAGCATCCAGAAATTTATCTGTCAGGGCAACAGAAATATTGAAATTTGTAAGTTTGGTAAGGTCATTTTTATATGTAATAAATTCAACAATATCAGGGTGATGGACACTTAAGATGCCCATATTTGCACCCCTTCTTTTACCTCCCTGTTTTATGGCATTTGTTGCTGCATCAAATACTTCCATAAAAGATACTGGACCTGAGGAAATTCCAGCAGTGGATTTGACTATATCGTTTCTTGGTCTTAATCTAGAAAATGAAAACCCGGTACCACCTCCAGTTTTATGAATTATCGCTGCATACTTAACTGCATCGAAAATTTCATCAATTGAATCACCAACCGGCAGAACAAAACAGGCAGAAAGTTGACCAATGTCTGTTCCAGCATTCATTAAAGTTGGAGAGTTAGGAAGAAAATCTAATGAGGTCATAAGATCATAAAAAATCTTTTCATATTCTTCAATATTTGCATCTGGATTGTAAATTTTTTCGGCTGAAGCGATATATCTTGCAACCCTTTCAAATAAACCTTCTATTGTTTCAACTGGATTGCCTTCTTTATCTTTTAGTAGATATCTTTTTTCAAGTATAACTTTTGCGTTATCACTTAAATTTAACATTACATGCTCCTATTTTTTGTATAATAAAATTTTCAGTCAATTATAAAATTAATTTTTTAATATACGATTTTTTTAATATACTATGGGATTAATTTTTTTTTTCAAGCTTAAATATTCGTTAATAAAATATAATTTATATTTATGCACTATCAGGATTTTTTAATATTAAAAACAAATTTTGCAAAAATTAAATTATTTGTTACTTTTATTGAGGAAATGATAGAAATATCTTTTTAGTGTATAATTTTGACCTGTAAATTAGTTTAATAATCAATTTTTTATATTTAATTTATTTCAAAAGGAATTTTTAGTGCAAAAAAAGATATTGGTTGTTGATGATGTTCTGGTCATACTTGATTTTGTGAAAATGGTACTTGAGATGAACAATTTTAATGTAATAACATGTCTAAATGGTTTTGATGCTATCGAACATATAAAAAAGGATGACTCAATAGGACTTGTTTTACTTGATTTAATGATGCCAGAAATATCTGGATGGGATACATTAAAAGAAATAAGAAAGATAAAAACCAAACAGCAGCTTCCGGTTATTATATTTACGGGAAATGTTAAAGAAAAAGAACAACTTGAAAACAATCCACTAAAAAATGAGATAATGGATTTTATATTAAAACCAGTTTCATATGAAGATCTTGTGAAAAGAATTGAAGTTGTTGCTAGTAATTGGTAAAAAGTCTAAAAAATTGTCTATAATTTGACAAATGAAAAATTAGAAATAGAATATTATATAGATAAATTAGATTGAAAACCATTATTAAATTATTTTTTACAAAAAAATAATTTTTATATAAGATTTAAGGATTATTTTGAAGTGATATATTATTACAATTGATATATTCTTACAAAAGATTGAAAGGAGTTTTAAATGGATTTTCAACAGATTATAGAAATTCATGAAAAGGAAAAAGAATTAAAAAATGATATTCAAAAATTTATAGAAAAGAAAAAATACGAATATAATTCAATAGATCAATTTTATAAAGAAAAAAATGAAGAAATGAAAAGAAGTATTGAAAAATTTTCAGAAGATAAAGAAAAAGAAATAAAAGCAAAAATAGATGTCGAAATAGAAAAAATAGAAAATGAAACAAGAAATATTTTAAAAAAGCTTGAACAGGTTGATGCTAATCTTGTTAAAAAAGCAATTGAATATGTTAAGGAAGAATTTTTTAAAGATTAATTTATTTTATAAAATAGATTATAAAATTAATATAGTTTTTAATATATTGTTAATTGGTGGGTATTATGCCTGTAAATAAGGTTAAAAAGATAAGTTTATTAATTCACAAAGCAGAATACGAAAAGTTAATAAATAAAATTCAAGAAGATGGAATAATACATATAGATGATCAGATACTTGAAAAAGTCGAAAGACAGATAGCTTTAAATAAAGAAGAAATTAAAAATATCGATAATGATAAATTAAAAGAATATATTTTGATTATTGATAAACTCTTTGAAAGAATTAAGAGTATATCTGTTGAGATTACTGTAAAAGATAAGCAGGATATATTAAATAATTTTTGCGATAAAATAGAAATCTTTACAAAATCAGAATATGAAATGCTTATCAATAATTTTAATTATGAAAAAATTCTATTGCAGATAAATGAGCTTTTAGAAAAAGAAAAAAATTATCTTGCTGAAATCGAAAAAGATAAATCAAGAATAAACACACTTTTACCCATATGCAATCTTAATATCCCTTTAGAATTTTTGAATGATACTGAAAATTGTCATATAAGACTTTTTCAAATAGCGAGGTTGCAGTATAAAAAATTTCTTGAAGAATTAGAAACATTAAATGAAAAAAATATATATCAAATTTATTATATATCTGAATATGAAAACAATATCTTTTTCGTTCTTGTTTCACATAAGGATATATTTCAAAACTTATATCAATTGATCAAAAAAGATGGCGGTGAAGAATATTCACTGGCAGAGCAGAAAGATACTATTGCATATAATATTGAGAAATATCAGCAAAAGATTGATGAGAATCTTGTTAAAATTAAAAATATACATAATACACTTGCAGAGATTATTGACCTTTATGGTAAATCTATAAAGGCTTTTTATGATGATATTTTTGCAAAATTTGCAAAAGAGAAAGTGGAACAAAGATTTATCTCAACTGAAAATGTTAAATATATAATTGGCTGGGTTTTGGAAAAAGACATAATACGATTTGAAAATATTATTAAAGATTTTAAGTTTATAGAATATTCTATAGAAGAACCAGCAGAAGATGACGAGCCCCCTGTTGAATTAAAAAATAAAAAAATTGTAGAACCTTACGAATCATTGACCGAGCTTTATTCAATTCCCAAATATAATGAAATAGACCCAACTCCATTGATAGCTCCTATTTATCCAGTTCTTTTTGGTATATGCCTTGGAGATGCTGGTTATGGCTTGTTGTTGTTTATAGGTTCGATTTTTTTCATGAAAAGATATAAAACTGAAAAATTAATAAAAGTTTTCTTTCAAGCAAGTATCTGGACAATTGTTTTTGGTATTTTGACAGGAACATATTTTGGAACAAGATTGGATTTACTAAGGCAAAATGCCCCGGCTCTGGCAAATTTTATTGATAAATTTATATGGTTTGATCCACTCGCTAATCCGATGAAACTTCTTGTGTTGGCTTTACAAATAGGAATTTTTCAGATGTCCGCTTCTTTTCTAATTGCATTGATAACTCAAATAAAATCAAAAGAATATTACAAAGCTTTTACTCAGACTTTAGCGTACTTTTTGATAAC
>JBKBTB010000122.1:0-5562 GCA_046291015.1 Exilispira sp.
ATGATCTTTATACACAATATGCTCTCTGGTCAACAGAAAATGCATTAAAAGATTCCATGATATTAGAAAGTCAGATAGATAGAAACAGATTTGGAATAATCTTTTCATCCGGTATTGGTGGGCTTTTATCTTTATTAGAAGCTCATGAAGGATATATGAAAGAAGGGCAAAAATATATAAGCCTTTATACTATTCCTAAAATGATATCAAATATTGCCGCAGGAATAATTGCAATGAAATATGATTTACATGGCGTTTCTTATTCTGTTGTTTCAGCCTGTGCTTCTTCTGCTCATGCCATAGGAGAGGCATTCAGAAAGATTCAATGGGGTGAACTTGATTATGCTATAGCTGGCGGTTCTGAAGCATCTTTAATACCATTTGCATTGGCTGCATTTTCAAATATGAAAGCTGTTTCTAAAAATAATGATGACCCTAAAGGAGCAAGTAAACCTTTTGATATAAATCGAGATGGCTTTGTTATGGGCGAAGGAAGTGGATCAATTATTTTAGAAGAATATGAAAAAGCAAAAGCAAGAGGAGCTAAAATTTATGCAGAGATTATTGGTTATGGAGCATCATCGGATGGTTATCACCTTACCGCTCCTCATCCAGAAGGACTTGGAGCAATTCATTGTATGAATCTTTCTCTTAGCGATGCACAAATATCCTCTGATAAAATTGATTATATTAATGCACATGGAACAGCTACTCCTGTTGGTGATATAGCTGAAACAAAAGCCATAAAAAGTTGTTTTGGTCAACATGCTTATAAACTGGCTATATCATCAAATAAATCGATGATCGGTCATCTTTTAGGTGCTGCAGGAGTTGTAGAATTAATCAACACAATATTAACAGTCTACAATGATATAGTGCCTCCAACAATTAATTTAAATAATCCAGATCCAGAATGTGACCTGTTTTATGTTCCAAATAAAGCTATAGAAAAAAAGGTTAATTATGCACTATCAAATTCTTTTGGATTTGGTGGTCAAAATGCTTCTATTATTGTTAAAAAGTTTAATTAAACTTTTTAACCAATCTTTCTTTACATTTTTTCTTATTTATGATATCTAAAATTCAATATGACTGGTGAAGAAAAAATAGTTCAATTTCTTGAAAAGAATAAATTAAACAAAGATAATTTAAATATATATATTCAAGCATTTACTCATAGATCATTTAAGCCAGGCTCAGAAGAAAACAATGAAAGACTTGAATTTCTGGGTGATGCCGTTCTTGAATTTATTGTTACAGAATATTTATATAAAAACTTTACTGATTTTGATGAAGGAAAACTCTCTCAATTAAGAAGCTTGATTGTAAGTGCACAATATCTTTATAAATTTGCACTTAAATTAGAACTTGATTCAATACTTTTGCTTGGAAAAGGAGAAGAAAGCAATGGTGGCAGAAGGAAAATCTCCATTTTATCCGATACAATGGAATCTTTAATTGGTGCTATTTATATTTCTGAAGGCATTGAAAAGGCAAGAGAATTTTGTAAAAATTATATAAAAGAGAATGTAAAACAATTGATTGACTCAAATCAGCTAAAAAATCCAAAAACGATAGTTCAGGAGATTTCTCAAAAAAAATTTGGAAGTTTACCGGAATATATTGTTGCAAAAGAAGAAAAAATACAGGGCGAAAGATATTATGTAATGTACCTGAAAATAGAAGATCTTGATTTTGGTCCTGTTAGAACAAATTCTAAAAGAGAAGCTGAACAAATTCTTGCTCAAACTGCCCTTGATTTTTTTAATGGTATTGTTGAATAAATATTATAAAATCTGGTGCAAAAATGGTATATCAAATCTATTCAGATCATAAAAATGCTATTATTGAAAATATATTAAATTCAAAAAAAATAAGATATCCGGCAATTTTAATAGCTGGACCTGATGGTGTTGGTAAAAGAATTACAGCATATCATATAATAAAAAAAATATTAGATCTAAATAGCTGCCTGAATATTTTTTATCAGAAGAATTTTTGTTACCTTTCCAAAAATTACCCATTTGAAGAACTTTCCTTTTTAATATATGAGATCATGAAAACAGATAATTTTCTGGTTGATAAAAAAATTGCATTTGAAAAATTAAAATTTATAGTTGCAAGATTTTTATCAACTTTTGTTTATAGAATCTCTGAAATTGATGAAAAGTCAATAGATTCAAGCTTTTACGAAGATGCATCATTTTTGTTTTACAAATTAAAAAATATTCGGATTGAAGATAAAGAAGATTTAGATTTAATTATAAATCTATGCAATAATATTATTTTAAATAAAAAAGCTTTTAAGTCTGATAGAATATACATCTCAGAAATAAAAAACATCCAGAAATGGATTGAATACACATATCAATTTGAAAATAGAATAATATTGATAGACAATATTGAACTCATGCAGGATGAATCTGCCAACTCTTTTCTAAAAACACTTGAAGAACCTGATAATAATCTAATTTTTATTCTAACATCATCGTCAAAAGCTTCTATATTACCAACAATACTTTCAAGATGTGTTATCTATGAAATAGATAGAATAAAAGAAGATGAATTAAAAAATATCCTGGAAAACGAATGGAAAATAAATTTTAGTATATTCGGTAATCAAAAGATAAGTTCATTTTATGACCTTTTTACATTATTAAAAAAAGATATAAATAAATTTTTAAAATCTATAAGAGAAATATTTGAACTTTTCTTTTTGGAAACAAATAAATATAATATTTTCATCGAAAATCTATTATCACAAAATGATTATCCTTTTTTCTTAAAACAATTGATCCTTTTTTCTGAATCAATTCTTTCTTCATATCAAAATAATAAAAAAGTAATTTTGGAAAACATTTCCCTTGAAAAATTAATTAGGTTAAACTTCTATTTAAATAAAATAGAAGAATTTTCAAAAAATTACAATTATCCTATTGATAATGCATTGATTTTTGCTTATCTTAATAGAAAACAGATATTAAATGGAGATTTTCTTGGAGAGAAGATCGTTTTATGAAAAATTTATTAAATCTTTTGATAGAGAAATTTTAAATAAAGAAGATGTAAAAAAAAGCTTAATAAATCTTTCGAAAACAAATACCTTATATCTATCAATATTTGATTCACTTGATGAAGGCATTATTTTAACAGACCTGGAAGGTTATCCTATTTTTTATAACAAAAAAGCATCTGTTATATTTGAACAAATAAAAAAATATCCTTTAACTCAAATTTTACCAACCGATGTATTAAATAATTTTGAAATAACAAAAATTGAAGATAAAACAACATCAATAATATCATATATAAAAATTTTTAAGACCCAATATTATTTAAAATTTGTTTTTCACAAGATTGAATTGTTTGAAAATGATTATGCAATATTGCTTGTATTTTATGATATAAATGCTCAGATAAAGCAAGAAAGAGAAAAAGAGATTGAAAAATCATTCAATAATCTTATGGAAATGATGTATACATTAGCACATGAAATTCGTAATCCTTTAACTTCGCTCGATTTGAATATAAAAATAGCTCAAAAACATCTGGAAGAAAATTCTATATGTGATTGTCCAAATTGCAAACAGGGACTAATTCAATCTTTAAATACAACCTCTTCAGAAATAAAGAGATTAAATAGAATTCTCGATACATTTCTTTCAAGTTCAAAACCGCTTACACCAAAGCTTACTGTATTAAATTTAAATGAAGTTGTGAAAGAACTTTTCGATTTGATGAAATCACAATTTCAACTTGCAAATAAAAATCTTGTATTGAAGCTAAAAGAGAATATCCCGCCTATTCTTGGCGATAAAGATTTATTGATTCAGGCAATTGTAAATCTTGTAAAAAATGCTTTTGAAGCAATTTCGGAATATCAGACAGTTGTTATTTCTACATATGATATTGACACATCGGTAATACTGGAAGTTAAAGATAATGGGCCCGGAATTGATAGTCAAACAATTCAAAAAATTTTCAATCCATTTTTTACTTCTAAATCTACAGGCACCGGACTTGGTTTAACTATTGTTTACAGGATAGTTCAGTCAATTTTAGCCGAAATTGAAGTTGAGAGTGAACCTAATGCTGGAACAACATTTAGAATTATTTTCGATACAAATAAAGTAAAGCAATCTCTATTATA
The DNA here is from genome assembly GCA_046291015.1 of Exilispira sp. Taxonomy (GTDB): domain Bacteria; phylum Spirochaetota; class JAAYUW01; order JAAYUW01; family JAAYUW01; genus Exilispira. The sequence goes on from JBKBTB010000122.1 coordinate 4,151, forward strand.
TTCCGATACAAGTTTAAATAATAACTTAAATAACAATAGATAAAATAAAAATATTTATTAATATAATGGAAAAATAATTATGGATGAAAAAGAAAAATTATCAAATAGATATTTTGATCAAAATATCAATGAAATTATCCAAAATGAAGAAGTATTGAATCTTTTCAAAGAATCGGGTGCGTTACTAAAAGGACATTTTTTACTTACTTCTGGTAAGCATTCAGACACATATTTTGAAAAGATAAAACTAATAGAAAATCCTGTTGTTCTCGATAAAATTATAGATAAACTTGTTTTTCTCATTAAAAGCAAAAATATTGACTTCGATTATATAGTTTCTCCGGCATTTGGAGCTATAGCCATAGGATTTCTTACCGCTCTTAAACTTGGTAAAAAATTTGCATTTACTCAAAGAGAAAATGAGGTTATGGTTTTAAGATCTGGTTTTAATGATATTAAAGAAAAAAATATAGTAGTGATCGAAGATATTGTAACGACCGGAGGTTCTATTTTAGAAGTTGCAAACTGTTTAAAAAATTATGATGTTAATATTTTACAATTTTTTGTCTTACTTGATAGAAGTAAAGAAAAAATCGAAATTGATGGAAAGATACCGGTATCTCTTGCAAAAGTTTCTGCTTCTTTATATGAAAAAGAAAGCTGCCCTTTATGTTTTCAAAATATTCCTTTAATAAAACCTGGAGCATCTAATAAGTATTCTAAATAACAATTAAATATTCTAACAAAGTAAATTAAATCAAAAGAAAATAAACAATAAAATAATAAAACTTAATAATAACTAAAACAAATTTAATAAATTTAATTTAAAAAAATGCTAAAAGCAAGAAAATTAAAGTTTTTATTAAATATTTTATTATTCTTTATTATTACTCTTTTTATTTTTTTCTTAAGAATTACTATTGGCAATTCAATAGTATCATTAAAAACTGTAGTAAATATTATTTTTAATACAATTTTTTCAGGTTTAAATTTTTTTGGTTCAAATTTTGATGAAAATATTATTATAATAATAAAAAGCATAAGAATCCCATTATTTTTTTCTTCTTTCATAATAGGTGCGACACTTTCGGTCTCCGGTCTTGTCATGCAAATTATTCTTAAAAATCCTCTTGCGGAACCTTATACCTTGGGAATATCATCGGGGGCTTCTTTTGGTTGTTCTTTTGCCATTTTTTTATCTTCTTTCCTATCATTTAAAAGCAGTTTTTTGCTTATAAAGATAATTCCAGCTTTTGCTATTTTTTTTGGAATTTTAGCCGCAATCATAATTTTCTTAATAGCAGTTAAAACAAAATCTTATTCATCTTCCTCGCTAATTATTTCTGGCATAATAGTAAATTCATTTTTCACAGCAGGGATTACCATTTTATTTTATTTACTCGGTCAGAAAG
>JBKBTB010000123.1:0-5516 GCA_046291015.1 Exilispira sp.
ATACAAGACCTGTTTTATTAACCCCATATCAGAGTATTTCTTACACTGTTGATATTTCTAAATGGTTTGAATTTAAAGAAAGTGGTATCTATTTTATTCAAGGATTATTTTATCCTTCTATAGAAAGAGACAGGGTATTTTTAACAAAAAATATCCTTAAACTTGAACTTAATCCAGCAAAATCATTTTTTCCTTCTGAAACAAATGCTAAAGAATATGTTGAAGTAAAAAAAGTACAGCAAAACTTAAAAGATCTTCCACCATATAAAATAGTTGAAATGGCATTAAATGCAAGAATTGAGCATAAGTGGGATCTTTACTTTAGTTTTTTTGATTTCGATTCATATATTATTCAATATTCAAAATATAAAGACATTTATCTTTACGCATCGGAAAAAGATAGATTAAAAATAATTGAAGATTTTAAGAAAGAGAGAATTTCAGAATTTTACAATGATTTGATTCATTATGAAATTAAAAAATCGATAATTGAGAAAGATAAGGCTATAATTTATGTATATCTTGAATTTAAGTATAAAAATATTATAGAAAAATTTGATGGAGAATTTTATTTAATCCTAAAAAATCAGGTCTGGTTAATTTCAGGGTATATTTTAGTTCCTCTACATTAATAGAATAAATTAAATTCAAAAAATATTGAATTGTTTCTTTATAAAAAATATTTTTTATTTTTAAATTATAGCGAAGAAAGATCGACTATAATATCTCCAATAGAAAAAATTTCTGGGATAACCAATTCTTCACTTGAATATTGATCTCTAATTTTTAAAATTTCCGGAAGCATTTCAATAAATATATCTACTAAATCGGGATCAAAATGTTTTCCTTTTTCTTCAATTAAAAATTTTTTACACTCTTCAATATTTAAAGCTTCTTTATAAACTCTTTTTGAAGAAAGAGCATCAAAAACATCTGCCAGAGCAACAATTCTGCCCTCCAGTGGAATAGATTCTCCTTTTAATCCAAGGGGATAGCCAGTTCCATCCCATTTTTCATGATGTGTAAGAGCAATTCTGGCAGCTAATTGTAAAACAAATGCCTCCGAGTCTTTTAATATCATTGCACCATAAATTGTATGTTTTTGCATTATTTTTCTTTCATTCTCATCCAATCCTGATGGTTTAAGTAAAATACTATCAGGTATACCTATTTTCCCTATATCATGCATCATGGAAGCCAATCTTACATTTTCAGAATATGTCCTGGAATTTTTTACTTTATAAGCTAAAAGTTTACTATATTCACTCATTCTTTTAATATGATTGTATGTTTCTTTATCTTTATATTCAGATGCTATACCTAGTTTTAATATTGTTTCTACCTGAGAAATATATAGTTTGTTCGTAAGTTGAAAATTATATATAGCTATTGCCGATTGTCTTGCAAGTGTTTCTATTATGCTTTCAATTCTTTTTTCAAATTGTATAATTTTTTCAGTTCCAATTTCTTTTGCATTTATCAATTGTAAAACTCCAATAAGATCATTTTGATTATTTTCCAGCGGAACAGTTAACATTGATATTGTGTTATATCCATATTTTTTATCCCAATAATCATTATATTTAAATTTTACAACCGAATCAAGCTTTTTAATATTGCTTATATTAATCTTTTTTCTAGATAAAGCGCAATAGCCTGCAATAGAGTTCTCATCTATTTTTAATTGAAAGGGTTTAAATATCTCTTGAACAACCTCTTCACTATAGATTGATGAAAGATAGAAGGATTTGGAATAAGAAAATTCAAGCATTTCCTCATCATTTTTTAAATATATTGTTGCAGCATCGCAGTTGGCTATTTTTCTTGAAGCATCAATAACAAGCTCTAAAAGTTCATTTAGGCTCTGAACCTTTGAAAAAGAATTGAATAACTCAATAATAATCTCTAATTCTTTTTTTTTAATTGAAAATTTCATCTTAATTCCTGAATTAAAATACTCCTTATTTAATCTAATTTTATTTTCGATATGTATTTTTTCATATATTTTTTTATATATGATTATGTATATTTTCTTTATATTATATTTTCTACAAAAATTGCCAATAACTTGAGTAAAATAAAATTCTTGATTTAGATAAAAAAACATGTTTACTAATAAATAGGTTAATCAAGACAAAGGAGTCAAACCATATGATTAATTATATTATCCGTAAGCTAATTAATCTTATACCAACATTACTTGGTTGTATGTTAATATTTTTCTTATTATTTAATATCATTGGTGGTCAGGATAAAGTTCTTTATAATATGCTTTCTCCAAAATCCAGAACACCTGAACAAATAGCTATTTTAAAGCATCAATTTGGTCTGGATAAACCATTAATTATCCAGTATATTGATTATGTAAAACAAGCAGCTACTATGAATTTTGGTAAGTCATTATCCAAGAAACAACCAATTTCAAGCTTAATCAAAAGATGTGTTCCAGTTTCTCTAACTGTGACTTTTCCACCTTTTGTTTTTGATTTTATTATTGCAACTTCATTAGCCCTTTTATGTGCTTTTTATCGAGGTAAATTCATTGACAAGGTTATAACTGTGCTTTCAACAATTTTTATGGCTTTTCCATATCTTGCCTTGATTATAATAGGACAGACTCTATTTTCTTATAAATGGAAAATTTTTCCTATTTCTGGCTGGGGTTTTGGAATAGAAAGATTAAGATATCTTATTTTACCATGGATTCTTATTACTTTTGCAAATCTTGGTGGTAGCGTAAGATATTATAGAACAGTATTTGTTGAAGAAGTAAATAAAGATTATGTAAGAACTGCTAAGGCTAAGGGCCTTTCATTAAATAAGATAATGTATACACATGTTTTTAAAAATGCTTTAATACCAATATTAACAAGTGTCATTATGTCAATACCAGGACTTCTTTTAGGAGCACTGTTAACTGAAAGGTTTTTTTCAATACCTGGTATCGGTGATTTAACAGTTACAGCTGTTAGTAGTTATGATTTACCGGTTCTAAAAGCAATGGTAGTTGTATATACATTATTCTTTATATTTTTCTCTCTTATCACTGATATCTCTTATAGTATGGTAGATCCAAGAGTAAAACTTTCTTAAATTTAGAAACTTAATTAATAAGGAGAATAAGATGCAGGAAATAAAAGGTAGAAGTCTAATTCATGATGCTGCGAGAAGAATATATAGAAATAGACTTGCAATGGTCATGTTTGTTATTTTAGCTATTTATATTCTTATGGCTTTATATTCTGTATTAAATATTGGCCATATTCACGAGCTTGCAACCAGTCATAAACTTGAAGATGTAAATAGATCATTTATTCCACCATTTACAGATAGATCTGTTCCATTTGGTACAGATATTTTTGGTAGAAATGTCCTTTATAGAGCAATTTATGGTTCAAAGATTTCTATGTATTTAGGTTTTTTAACACTTTTAATTCAGATTCCAATAGCAATTGTTCTGGGAGCTCTTTCCGGATATTATGGTGGGTTTATAGATGATGCAATTCAATATATTATGTCTATTATATATTCTGTTCCTGGTTTAATTGTTATATTAGCTTTTATTTTGTTAGTTGGTCCATCATTTTTAACAATTGCCCTGGCTTTTGCATTAACTGGTTGGGTTGGCCTGGCAAGGGTTATTAGAGGTGCATTTATGCAGGCAAGAGAGTTTGAATATGTATTGGCTGCAAGAACTTTAGGTGCAAAAGATGATAGAATAATATTCAAACATATTTTACCAAATGTATTTCATTATGTTATTATATCTGCTATTTTAACATTTGCTGGTGTTATTATGTCTGAAGTTCTTTTAGCTTATCTTGGTCTTTCAGTTGTCGGTGTTCCCACCTGGGGTACAATGATAGCCGATGCAACACAGGAAGTAAGTGCTGGTAGATGGCAAAACTTTTTAGCTGCTGTTCCTTTTATATGGCTTTTTATCCTTGCATTAAACTTGATAGGTGATGCACTTCGAGATGCTTTAGACCCTAGATTAAGAAATCTTTAATTTTTAGATTTTATTAAGGAGAACAAAATGTCTACTAATATAGATAAATCATCGAGACTTCTTGAAGTAAGAAATTTAAAAACATTCTTTTTTACCGAAGAAGGCGTTGTTAAAGCAGTCAATGATGTTTCTTTTGAAGTAGGAGAAGGTGAAACGCTCGGACTTGTTGGAGAATCCGGATGTGGAAAATCAGTAACATCTCTTTCAATTATGAAACTTATCCCAAATCCACCAGGAAAAATAATATCAGGGCAAATACTTTACGAAGGCAAGGATATAGTTAATATTTCTGAAAAAGATATGCACCAGATTAGAGGAAATAAAATATCAATGATTTTCCAGGAACCGATGACTGCATTGAACCCGGTTTTTACTGTCGGGCATCAGATTTCTGAAGTATTTACATTACATCAAAAAATATCTAAAAAAGAAGCAAAGGATAAAACAATAGAATTATTGAAAATTGTTGGTATTCCTGAACCGGAAAAAAGATTCAATCAATATCCATTTGAGCTATCTGGCGGTATGAGACAGAGGATTATGATCGCAATGGCTTTAACATGTAATCCAAAACTATTGATAGCCGATGAGCCAACTACAGCTTTAGATGTTACAATTCAAGCTCAAATACTTGAACTTATAAAAGAAATGCAGAAAAAATTCAATTCGGCTGTTATCTTGATTACACATGATTTAGCTGTTATTGCAGAAACTGTAGACCATGTTGCTGTAATGTATGCTGGCGTTATTGTAGAAAAAACAGATGTAAAAAGACTGTTTAAAAATCCAATGCATCCATATACTATAGGTCTTTTAAATTCCATACCAATTTTAGGTCAAAGAGGTAAAGAATTGCAGGAAATTCCTGGAAGAGTACCAAATCTTATTGACTTACCAAAGGGTTGTTATTTTGCAGATAGATGCAATAAAAGAATGCCAATATGTTCACAGCAAGAAGTAGAACTGAAAGAAGTTGAACCTGGCCATTTTGTTAGATGTTTTCTTTATAATTAAATCAAGATTATCATAAAGGAGCGATTAAATGGAAAATACTAATCCATACCTTGTAGAGTTATATGATTTAAAAACATATTTCCCAATAAAAGCTGGAATAATAAAAAGAACAGTTGGACATGTTAAGGCTGTAGATGGTGTGTCATTTAAAATAAAAAGAGGAACAACTCTTGGTCTGGTCGGTGAATCAGGTTGTGGTAAAACAACAGTAGGAAGAACTATAGTTGGCTTATATAAACCTCATGATGGCGAAATGTTCTTTGATGTTCCATCAAATATTACTTCTGAAATTATTTCTCTTCAGGAAAAATATAAGCAGATGAAGAAAGAAAAAAAATTTAATGAAGAATTTAAACAAATTTCTGAAAAATTAAAAAAATTAAGAAAGCAGTATGATATTTATTCTTTTACCAAAGAAAGATTGAGAAAAGAAAGAGTTAATTTTCAAATGGTTTTCCAGGATCCTTTTGGATCTCTTAGTCCAAGAATGACT
>JBKBTB010000124.1:0-5499 GCA_046291015.1 Exilispira sp.
GGGTCTTATTATTAAAAATTTCTATTGCGCAGCTGAAATTTATATTCTTATTTGTACAGGAATATTTTTTGAATTCACTATGTAAATCTTTTGCAAATTCAAAAATAGCATCCCAGCAACCAACAAGAACAAAGTCATCTCCACCAGAATAAATAACATAAATTCTATCTGAATAAGTAAATTCAATGTTCTTATTAGTTTTGCTTTTATCACTATCTTCATCACACCTTTTTTTATTATACGAAGGTATATAGTATTTTTTTTCTTTTGTTTCTATCATTTTTACAAGAACTTCTGTAAAAAAATAGTCGAACATTCTGCTTAGAGATGAATACCTTGATAAAGTTAAAATATTTTGAGAGCTTTTTATAAGACCAAATGCAAAAATTGCTCCAAGATTGTTGACATCTCCTTTAAGCATGGCAATCTTATCATTGCCGACCGCTTTATTTCCAAGATCTTCAAATGTAAGTATATTTTCATTATTATCCATTGGAACATGATAACAGTTTGAGTATCGTAACCCGGAAAAATCCTTTTTTACGGAATATATTTGTAGTACATTTTCAAAATTATTATTATTAAAAAAATTAGTATTTTCATTTAAACTAAGAAAAATATCTGGCAGGAGAATGTTTATAGAAGGATTTCTGGTAAATACGAAGCAATCGCTTTTAGTTACAGATTTACCCAATTCTATTAGATTTGAACAAAAATCACATATATTACTCTGTTTATAATTATTTACAGGTCTTTTTTCACAAATAGGGCAAATCTTAAAACCTTCTTCTGCTTTTTTTGTAAGTGTTTCATATTCTTTACCAAAAACATGTCCTTTTTCTTCTAATATTCTCTGTAATTTTGTGAGTTTTGCTATTTCGATTTTATCCTGTATATTTTTTCTAACTTTCTTATCAAATTCATTTAAATTAAAGTCAGCTAGAGAAAATGGATCAGATATAGAAAATATAAAAGTTAATTCTCCAAAATATTTTTCAAAAATATAATCTTCTATTTCATTGATTTCTTCTTTTAATTTATTTATGAATATATCATTATTTGGAAATATTATTTCGAGATTTCCGCCACCTTCAAATAAAATATTAACCTGATCTAATCCTAAAGCATATTTAATTTTTTGTCCTATTGCCTTTAATATAAAAGATATCTCAAATGATCTCGCTCTTAATATTTTAGAACTATATGTTGCCTTTTTAATATCGAATATATATTTTTGTATACCACTAACATCAACCTTTAATATTCTTGCAAACTTATTGTTTTCGTTATTTATTGCTTCAATATTATCTGATAATAATTCTCTTTCACATATTCCCCAATTATTATCATATTTTTCTTTCAAGTAAAGATATAAAGTAGAAGCTATACTGGCTGTAGTATAGCTATGATCATATAAACTTATATCTCTTGTTTGATCATTTGTAGCAGAAGGTATACACCAGCAATATTTTTCAAGCAATCTTATCAAAGAAGATTCAAAGACTATATAATTAGAATTATTAATATTTTTGAGTTCCTTTTTAAATTCATTAAAAAGATTTCTATAAGAATCTAAACCATTATATATATTGCCTTCAATATTTATATCTTCAGGAAATGCATTTTGGTGAGATAAATATCTTAATTTATAAGATTTGATAGTATTGTTATCATCATGGCTATTATTGTTTAAATTAATAATCGAAAATATTGAATTCAATTTTATATTTCTAAAATTATTCGGATTTTCACTTGTTCTTCTTTCTATTCTATCAATACCTGCAGAAACAAAATCTGCAATTGAGATTATTTTTTGAAATACAGTTGTAGAGTTATGATGCATTGCAGAAATATCTCTAATATATTGATAGTTTTCAAAGCAATTAAAAATATTTCTATTTTCATCAAAAAATTTTGCCGTGTAGCCAGCATGTTTATATGAATAAAAATTACTTTTAGTCATTGGACAATAAATTTCTTCATAATTTCTTTCAAGGCTTCCTGATTCGCTAGCACGTTGATAAAACTTACCTATATCATGAAGAAGCGCTGCTGTAACTATTTCTTTTAAATCTGGAATTCTCAGATTATTTGACATTAAAATTCCTCCTGTTTTGAGATTTTATAATAAAATATAAATAACTTTAAGCTATATCTAAATCACTATCTATAAGTTATTATCTATAACGTAAATTTTTATAATCTATAATCTTTCCATCTTAATATCATTATATCCAAAACCAAAAGCAGTATTTTTACCTATGTTAAAAATTCTAACGCCTTCAAGCATATCTATCATACTTTTTGAAAATCTTCCTTCAAGACTCATCTCACCAATTACACCACCTAAAAGCATTAAGGTTTTTTGTTTTGAAGAATATCTAGAATTTTCCTTCCAGGTTAATTTTCTTTCTTTTACTCTTATATGAGGTTCTAATAAAAATTTTTTATCAAAAGAGAATGGTATATAATTATGACCATAAAGTTCGGTTAATATTTTCATCCTTCTTGAAGCAGAATTTATAATATGATAACCATCAATTGGTTCTGAAATAGTTCCCTTTTCAATATACCTGAAAGGAGTTAAAAATTTTATATTTATTGAATAATTATAAAACTGATCATTTAAATCAGTTTCCCATTTTTCAATAAATGGATTAATCTTTATAGAATCAGATGTTGGATAATAAACTTCTTGTTTATTTTCGATAGAAATAATTTCATATTTTTTTCTTTCCTTAAATAATCCATCCTTTCCGGTTTTATAAAGAGCGGTAAAAAAATATGAGAAAAAAGGAATTGTGCTTTCACAGGCAACAATGCTTATAGTAAAATCAGATATATTCCCATTATCCTTATCATCTATTGTAAATGGTGTTCCATCTGTTTTAATAATATTCATAATATATGGATGTGTTCCAGAATTTCTTCCTTTAAGTTCGATGCTTTCAAATTTTATTGGTGTCTCAAATAATACTGCATAGGCACAGGCTGAAGATAATGAACAGTCTTTACATAATAATTTTTTTCTTATGCAACAAATTTGATGAAGATTTTTCCCTATGACACTTCGAAATATAAAGTTAGGTTCAATGCCAAAATAGATTTTATCTGTAAAATGAATATTAAATTTGTATCTGGTATAAAAAATTTCCATTTCACTTTCCTTTATTCTTTAATTGCTTAACAGATTTAAGCCAGATATCTTTTATAATTTCAAAAACAGTATTTTAAAATTCATATTTTTCAAAAGAAAAAAACTTAAATATGTTAATTCATATCCTTTAAAGACATAACTTTTCATATAAACCTTAATATTCTTAACATATAAAAATAACTACAACTATTGTTTTCAACAAATACTACTATAATTATAAAATATTTATAAATAAATTCAATATAAATTTGAAAATTTTTAAAAATTTATGACATTTTAATTTTAAATTTTTTTATAGTTTACTTATAGATTATTAAAATACTAATTTCTTACAAAATTTTTTATAATTATTTTCTCAGATGAAGATTTATTTGACTTTGATTAAAAAAATTATCATATTTATTAATGTAATCATAATATAAATTCTTGATATAAATTGTATAAGGAGGTGAATTAAATGAGAAAAAAAATATTAATATTTTCTATTTTATTGTTTATTACACTATTATTTATTTCAGAAAATCAAAGTAATGTTGTAAATATATGGGGACCTGCTACTCCAACATCTATTCCACTTGTTATAGCAGCGCAGAATCTTCCAAATACAAAAATCACAATTTTTACAGATCATTCCCAGGCTTCTGCTCTTTTCTTAAAAGGAGAAACACAGATCCTATTTACCGGTCTTGATGTCGGAATAGCCTTTTATAAAAATAAAACACCTGTTGTAATGCTTAATTCATATGTAACAGGTCTTACATATCTTGTTACTTATGGTAAAAAAGTTAGTTCTTTCAAGGAGTTGAAGGGAAAAAGCATTTATATCCCTTTTGAAGGTTCTCCCATAGAAGAGATTGTAAAATATTTTGTTCAAAAGGATGGACTTGTATATAAAAAGGATATAATGCCAATTTATGCACCATTTGCATCTTCACTTGAATTATTAAAGCAGGGGAAAGCCGAAGTTGTCGCTTTACCAGAGCCTTTTGTTACAATGGCATCTTCAATTCAAGATGTTTATATTTCTTTCGGTTTTAAGGAATATTACGAAAAATTAAGTGGTAATAAAAATGGTTATCCTCAGGTTGGTGCTTTTTCTATGAAATCCTGGGCTATAAATAATCTTGATTATATAAAGCTTTTGCATACTGAACTTGGTAAGGCTATAGAATTAATAAAAAAAGACCCCCAGCAGGCAGTTAAAATTGCTGCACCTTATTTTAAATTTTCAGAATCGGTTCTCTTAAAATCTCTTTCTAACACGACTTTTTCTCTTTCATATGGGCTTGATTTAGCCAATGAGGTATTTTCATTTTATCAAACTATAGGATCACCACTTGGACAGGAGTTTAAGGATTTATTTTTCATCTATTAAACATACATTTTTTGCTATTTTAATATTTATAATTTTATGGTGGATATTATCTTTGATATATCCACCATATATTATTCCAAAACCTTTGTATGTTCTGAAAAATATAGATAAATATTTTGAAAAAGATTTTTATCATCATTTTATCATAAGTATATACAGGACTTTTGCTGGCTTTTTTATCTCATTGATTGCCGGAACAATATTAAGTCTTATAACCCATTCATCAAAAATACAATCAACATTTTCAATTTTTCTTGCTCTTTTTCAGGTTATACCGGGCACAATACTAGGTATAATATTTTTACTCCTTTCTGGAATTGGAAGTGCCACACCTATTGCCATGGTTGCTTCCCTGACAATTTCAACTGTGTTTATAAATGCAACAAATGTATTACTCAAAAGCAACAAGGCTCTCGAATCTGTTATAATAGTAAATGGCGGGAAAAAGAAAGATATTGTTAAATATGTCCTTTTACCAGCCCTTGTCCCTATTACAAGAAGTAATTTAACACTTGGCATGGGTCTTGGATTGAAGGTTGTTGTTCTGGGAGAATTCATAGGTTCTCAGAATGGCATCGGATATTTATTGAATGTGGCAAGAATATATTTTCAAATGGATAGGGTTTTCTTTTATCTTATAATATTTCTTCTATTTATGGTATTATATGAATTTATTGTAAATATGGTTTTCATTCTTTTTTTTACTAAATATCTTTATCCCGAATAGTATTTATTTATATCATTATTTTTAATTATAGATGAAAGGTTTTTAATGAAAGATTTTTATTTATTTTGTATTCTTGATAAAATTTTTTTATTCTTAACAAAATAAGAAAAGCTAAAAAAGCATTAAAAAATAAAAAATAAATAAAATAAAAAAAATTAGAAAATAATAAAATAAGAATAGGTAAAAAAATATCAAAAAATAAAAAATAAAAATATTAAAAAAATATTAAAAGATAATAAA